>CAYMGK010000043.1:5432-12276 GCA_964389965.1 uncultured Clostridia bacterium
TTGCATTGGTGCCACGATTTTTACCGCCTAAGCAGCTTGGTCTAGGTTACGGCATATTATCAACTTGTTTGAATATTGGAGTGCTTGTCGGCCCTTTCCTTGTTGGCCTCTCATATGATCGAACAATGAGCTATCTACCCGGGTTCAACCTTATGGCCGCCTTCGCCTTGTTCACCGCAATAATTGCCATATTTCTTAAAAGAAGGACTTCAAACAAAATAATAGGAGATAGAGGATAGGCCTTTGTTTTTAAAATATATGCAAACCTTCTATTCTGTATTTTGCTGTTTAATTCTGGTCAGCATATCTCCACCAAAACACGGTGGCCAGGAGACCAAGGGCACTTGTAAAAAATACAATAATGATACTTGTACCTTCAATTACCCCTGTATCGCCGGCAATACCACTTATAAGTGCGGGAACAGACCAGGGAAAGTACTGGCCATAGCCTACTGCTGCAACAATCTGGGCCAACACAAGGGTGAATACTGTAAATCCAAGAGGTGATAGATACCCACCACCTGCACTTGCAAAAAAAGCTACAGGTGTAGATAAAAGTATCGTAAGCACAGAGCAAATAATAAAAATCAAACTACCTTGTAACATGATGTGAAATGACCAAAAAGGTATATCAACCACCACGCCGATAAAAAGGCTTAAAACTAAAGCATATAGAGAAAGAGTCAAACACCACAGTATTACTACGGCAAATTTAGAAAGTACAATGGTTGTCCGTGATATGGGCAGTGCTAGCAGATCTTTTATGGTTCTATCTGAATATTCCCTTCCAAAAACCCAACTTGTGATAAAACCGAAAACCAGGATCCCCCCGATAGCAATAGCCTGTGCCAGTAAACTTAAGTAGGAAGGCCAATCTGCAGTGCCTAGAATATGTGCCTTTGCTGAAATAAAGCCTAATTTCTGTGCCAAATCAGGATCTTTTAAAACAAACATAAAAAATCCACCCATGAAAGGCACTAATGTTAAAGCAAGTGTGGTTATTAAAGGAATTTTTGAGTGATAAAGTTTTTTGACTTCCACTAAGACACAAGTTATTATCTTATCCAACTTCCCTTCCCCCAATCTCTTCTATAACCCTTAAAAAATACTTTTCTAGATTTTCTTTTTGAACTTTTAAAAGTGTTGGGGGATGGCCTGAATTCACAAGCAGTGTGGCAATTTGCCCCGGATTATACACAGCATTCTCATCTTGGATTTGTAAAGGACAGGACTTTCCACCTATGTTTATGTCTTGAACTGTAACTTCATAGCCGGCTTTAGAAAGGATGGATTTCATAGCCAGTTTATTTTCACCGTCTAAAACAAGCGTCTTTTTTAATTGATTTTCTAGCTGCTTTCCATCTATTTCTTTAATAAGCCTTCCCATGTGTATTATGCCTATATTTGTAGCAATTCGCGAAATCTCGTCTAATTTATGACTTGAGATAAGCACTGTCACACCGAAGTTTTTTGCCAGATCCATTAGTAACTGTAGGACTTCCACAATGCCGGCAGGGTCTAGCCCATTTGTAGGCTCATCAAGTAACAATATCTTGGGTTTATGAATAATTGCCTTTGCTATGCCGAGCCTCTGTGCGTTTCCCATTGAGAGATGTATGACCTTTTTATCTGCATGTTCTTCTAATTTTAGTTTCTTTATAATCCAATCAACACAGGTTTTATCTCTGATTCCTCTTAACTTGCGGACAATATTCAGGTTTTCCCTTACAGTTAGCTCCGGGTATGAATAAGGAGTTTCTACGATGTAACCTACATCATGCCAGATATTTATATTCCCTACACTTATTCTTTGGCCTTTGAGGTAGCACTCCCCTGATGTAGGTGATATGATACCAAGCAGCATCTTAATAGTAGTGGTTTTACCTGCCCCATTAAGACCTAAAAACCCGAGTATTTCACCCCTTTTGACGGATATATCCAGATTACAAACTACAGTGGACTTCCCATATATCTTTGTCAGATTTTTGGTAAGGATGATTTCACTCATTGACCCGTGCCCCTTTAAGTTTGATTCCGAAGTATAAAGCACCTCTGGTAAAACTTATGACGACTTTTGACTTTTTGTTTACTGAAAGTCAATAGATCCACTTATCTTTTACATTTTTGGTGCTGATTGTAAAGAACACCAGACTGAATATAATTAATACTAAAAAACTCAAACTCAACATCAGGTGGCCTTCATTGTTTATGGCGGTTTTTAATATATCCGCACCATATGTTAAGGGCATGAGATAGGATAAAGGCTGCAAAACTCTAGGGAGTTTTTGGACAGGCACAAACAAACCACATAAAAAAATCATTGGGAACCTAAAGAAATTAGAAAATGTTTGAGCTTCGAAAACTTCACTCACTGTCACTGCAATGAGTAAGCCTAAAAATGTGGAAGTAACTGCAATAAAAAACACACTTCCAAGGACGATAAACCAATTTACCCCGGATAAATCCACAATAAATGAAGCGAATATTACCGGGACAAAGGCATTTGCAATCCCGAAAAGTATGGCACCGGTAGTTTTGGCCAGCATTAAGAGATTTAAGTCAATTGGAGCTATGAGCAGTCGTTCAAAAGAACGGCTTCTCCTTTCAAAAGTTATAGTAACTGCCAACATTGAGGTAGTCCCGAAAAGTATGGACATGGACATGACTCCAGGTAGAATACCTCGTATGTCAACTGCAGTTTGAGAGCGCAAGAAAAACATTAATGTCCAGGCAAATGGGAATATAATGCCCCAACTGATATTCGGTGGTTTTAAATAATAATTCCTCATATCTTTCATCAAGATATTTTTAAAAGCAATCCATGATTTCATTTCTTACCACCTTCATTTTTCATTTTCTTAGCTTCTATACCTGTGATTTTCACAAACACTTCTTCTAAAGAAGGGCGAATGACCTTGGCTTCATATAAAGTTAGGGAATTTTTCTTAAAGACCTCTATGATTGGTATTAAGTCAATAGTTCCTTGGGAATAAATCCTAATAGTTTGCTCATCAATTACTTTGTATTTGTATTGGGGAAATGCTTGCTTTAAGATTTCTTGTAGCTTTATACCACCGTGGCCTACGGTAAATTGCACTATCTTTTCTTTTTGTGCGGTTTCCATGAGTTTTTCTTTTGAGTCTATTTTGACGATTTTTCCGCTTACAATGAATGCAATTCTATCACATAGGCGTTCTGCTTCTTCTATGTAGTGAGTTGTTAAGAAAATAGTCGTACCCCTTTTATTTAAGTCGATGAGTAGTTTCCTGATATGTCTTGCACTTTCCACATCTATTCCTGTTGTAGGTTCGTCCAAAAACAGGATGTCCGGATTGTGTATAATGCCAGCAGCGATTGTCAGTCTTCGCTTCATACCTCTTGAATAGGCCCTGAAGGATTTTTTTGCCACTTCCTTGAGTCCGACTTCTTCCAATAACCTCCAGGCTCTCTCATTCCTTTCCTGCTTTTCCATTCCATATAATGCACCACAGAAATCCAAGTTCTCCAAGCCACTCATTTCAGGGTAGAGATTGCTCTCATCAGGGACGATTCCCATGAGCCCCTGCGCTCTTTTCATCTGCTTAACACAATCAATGCCGGCCAAGACTGCCGAGCCTTCTGTGATTTTTGCAAGACCTGTAAGCATATTAATTGTAGTTGTCTTACCTGCACCATTTGGCCCTAAAAATCCAAAAACTTCGCCTTTAGCCACTGTAAAATTAATACAGGCCACTGCTGTAAAATCACCGTACCTTTTAGTTAGGTTTTCGACCTTGAGAATATCCATTTATCTCCCCTCAACTTTCTAAATGACAGTATCAAAGCCCACAAGGCCTAATAAAATATTACAATATGTGGTAGGTATTGTAAAGGTGCCTGCTCCACTCTGTGTATATATAATATATGTTTATCAATACGGAAGATTTATAGGAGGAAATCCAGGGTAAGTGTGGAAATATGAATGAAGTGGCTATTATTTCAAATACTTTTGAATAAAGATGAAGGGGGCGAGTTTTTTGCAGCTAAAGATTTTTCACACAGCAGATTTGCATATAGGTATGAGATTCAACAATTATCCCGATAATATCAGGGAAAATCTTATAAAGGCAAGATTTGACGTGCTGGATAAAATGATTCAAATGGCAAATGACAAACAGTGCAATCTTTTTGTCGTTGCAGGAGATTTGTTTAATAATATAAATATTCCTGTGCGGGATATAGACAGTGTGGTGAAATCCCTTGATGAATTTAATGGGGAATGTGTTCTTGTAATGCCGGGAAACCACGATTATGACAATGGAATGATTAGTTTATGGAATAGATTTAAAAAGAATATTACAGGTAAAATATTATATGTAAATGAGGAGCGACCCTACTCACTAAAAAATTACGGGTTAGATGTAGTAGCATATCCTGCTCCGTGCCATTCTAAACATTCTGATGTAAATAACATTGGATGGGTGAAGGATATGGATGAGTTTGCGCCTGAATTCTACCACATTGGTGTTGCCCATGGATCATTAGAAGATATATCCCCGGATATGGAAAAAAATTATTTCTTCATGTCTAGAAAAGAACTTGAGGATATACCTGTAGATGTATGGCTTTTGGGCCATACTCACATAAGTTATCCTGAAAACCCTTTTGTAAGTGACTGGAAGATATTCAATCCGGGGACTCCGGAACCTGATGGGCTTGACTGTAGACATGAAGGATATGCATGGGTTATCACAATAAATAAAGACAAATCAGTAAAAGCCGAAAAAGTTTCAACAGGGATTTATAGGTTTTACGATAGGGAATTTCGTGTAGATGGCGATGAAGAATTTTATAAAATTAATGATCTTGTACAAAAGGAGGACCCAAGTAATAAAATAGCAAGAATTACCTTAAAGGGGAGAGTGAGTGCCGAGGCTTTTGAAAATAGGCAGGAGTTATATAATGAGCTCTTTGACAAAATGGCACATGTGATTGTCCATGATTCAGAGTTGGGGATAAAGGTGACAAAAGAAGCCATCGATAAAGAGTTCACTTCCGGGTCTTTTCCGCATCAATTTTTAAATGAATTGACAGACGATGATGAAGCACTTCAAATAGCATATGAATTGATTCAGGAGGTGAGAAAATGCTGATAAAGAATTTTTCGTGTAATAGGTTTGCCGGGTTAAAAGAAGTGAATGTTGAATTTAAAAAAGGTCTGAATGTGGTACTTGGGCCAAATGAATCCGGTAAGAGCACCCTCATAGAAGGGATTTTTGCCACACTTTTTAAAGAGCCTAAACTCAGGATGAGTGTTAAAAAGGACATAGAATTTAGTAGGAGATTCATGCCACACCCAACAGGTGATGTGATAGATGGTGAGATCACTATTTGCATTAAAGACAAAGAATACCATGTTAAAAAGGAATGGGGAACAGAGGAATCCTTTCAACTTACAACTCCCGACGGGAATATAATTAAAAATATTAAGACTGCAGAGAGAATGTTAAACGAAATACTAAAATTTGGGCAAGGTACATATAGCAGCATAATATTTGCAAAACAAAGGGATATAAAAGCGGCTTTAGACAAAATATTAAGTGAGGAAACTTCAAATGAGGTCAGCAATATCCTAATGAAAGCCATGATGGAACTAGATGGCATATCTGTTGATGCACTGGGTCAAAAAATAGAAATGGAGCGTGACTCCCTGTTAAAAAGGTGGGATTTGGAAAAAAACTATCCCATCAATAATAGGGGGATAAATAATCCCTACAAGACCGGCCTTGGCAAGGTGCTAGAAAATTATTATCAAAAGGAAAGAATAAGACTTTATATGGACGAGGCCCGATCAGCCGAGGAGGATTTTGAAGTAATCTGTGATGAATTAAAGGTGAAAGTGAAACAACTTCAAGATTTAAGATCTAGGAAAGAGGAGCTTGAAAAGATAGAAGATGATGTGACCAAGAGGATGATACTTGAGCCCAAAATAACCAGTCTTGAAAAAGAAGTGAGTATTTTAAATAAAGTATTCAATAACTGGCCAATGGTAAAAGCCAAGCTTCAGTTACATAATGGCGAACTTGAGGCAATATTTCCAAAAATAGAAGCATTGAAGCAGGAAAAAGAAAATCTCCGTAAAATTAAAAGGAAATTAGAAATAACAAAGAAATTAAAGCAAGTAGACGATCTCAATAAAAGCATCAGTAATACAAGGACCAAGATAAATGAAATGAAAAGTATTTCTAATACAGACATTGAAAGTCTAGAAGGCTTACATGATGAGCTCACCAAAACGAAAGCCGCTATGGAAGCAGGTGTTATTATTGGTCAATTTAACCGAATCGCTCCTACCTGTAAAATACTTCTGACAACAGATTTTAAAAGTAAGCAACTGATAAAAAAGACTGAATCCTTTACAGCTAAGGGGTATGTTAAGCTTGAAACTGACGAATTTGAACTTGAATTAAAAGCCGGAGAATTAGATTATGAGAACTTAAAAAAGGCCTATGAAGATAATCAGCTCAAACTTGAGAATCTCTTAAAGTCTCTGGAAGTGGAAAGTATTTCTGAGGCTAAATTGAAAAGAGAGGCATTGAAAGAGCTGAAAAATGAACTAAAAAGCATGACAAGGCAAGTTATGTTATTGCTCGGAGATGAAAGCTATGAGGACTTAAAAGCGGAATTAGAACAATTTAGTGACTTAGGGGAAGTAAGGCCACTTGAGAAGATAAATGAAGAATTAGAAGAACTGAGCAATAGACAAATGGAATGTGTGCTTGAGAAAAAGGCTTTGGAAAAGACATTAGCTGACTGGATAGATGAATATGGGGATCAAAACAAGGTTTCAGAATTATTAATTCAG
>CAYMGK010000044.1:0-11917 GCA_964389965.1 uncultured Clostridia bacterium
TCAGGTTTAATAGAAACACAGGAAATCCTAAAAGATGTCAAAGGCATTCAATTTATTTACCTTGATGATAAAGATGTTGTCCGCCATAAAGTGGTCCAACGAATAATTAAAGCTTATGAGAGATATGAAAAAAAACGCTTACAGGGCATGGGGTGAATTTAGGATCATGATAAATACAGTGTTTCAGGGCAAATGGGCAAAAACCATATTTGGCAACCCAAGGTTCCAAAAACTGGCACTGGGGTTTTTTTTCTTTATCGCACTGGGGATCATGATATTTTTCACCACGCTTCCCCAAAAATATGATGTTAAAGTGGGTGAAGTGCTCCGGGAAAGTATTACGGCTCCAAAAGATATAATAGATGTAGCTGCTACCGATAAACTACGGCAAGCTGCGGCTGATGCTGTCCCGAAAAAATATACATTGAATCATACGATTACAGATGAAGTCAAAAATCAGGTAACTGATATTTTAAATTATGCAAAAGAGGTACATGCCCGTGATTATCTCGAAGATGAGGAAAAGATAAAACTCTTGACAGAAAAGATTTCAGATGAAATTTCCAGTGAGTCGTATACACAGCTTGTTACTATGAGCAACACATCTTTAAAAGAACTTGAAACTGTGACAAAAGCCATTATTGAAACTGTAATGGAAGAAGGTATCAGGGAAGACTCTATTGAACGTGCAAAGACGTATGTTATCGAAGAATTTAAAAACCTAGAAATACCACAGGAATTTAAAAACGTAGGTGGGGAAATCGCCCTTTTACTAATCCGACCCAATATGGTATATGATCGTGAGGCCACTGAGAGACAGCAAGAAGAAGCTATGGACGCAATTACCCCGGTAAAAGTTTTTTCCAATCAAATATTGATTGAAAAAGGGACAGTTATAACTCATGAACACCATAAGATGCTTAAGGAACTTGGCTTGCTTGCCAGGGACAAGAAAGCGGATATAAGTTTGGTGATTGGAATTTTTTGCATATCCGGACTTTTAGTAGGAGGGCTGGCCTTTGCAATCCGCTGCTTTCATAGAAATATATATGATAATAATCTTTATTTGATCCTGCTTGTGCTTATTATTCTATCAACACTCATAATTTCTTTAGGAGTTAAAACTATTTCTGACTATCTAATTCCTTTGGCAGCGGGGAGTATGCTTATTTCTATTTTAATCAACCCACAAATCGCCGTTTTCTCAAGCTTTATAATGAGTATAGCAATAGGAATTATGCTAGGCAACGATTTTTTCTTTACCCTTGTGGCATTATCTGGAGCTATAGTGGGAATATTCTGCACTGCAAAGGTGACTCAGCGTTCGGATTTAACTAAAGCGGGGGGAATAATCGGTGCTGCCAATTTTTTAATGATAACCGGCCTTTTATTTCTAAACAATGGCACATTGTTGGATATACTCAAGGAAAGTCCCTGGGGAATTGTAAATGGCATATTATCATCAATATTGGCCATAGGGACTCTTCCATTTCTTGAAAATGCCTTTGGCATTACCAGTGCCATAAAATTACTGGAACTTTCTAATCCCAATCAACCTTTAATTAGAAAATTGATGCTGGATGCTCCAGGTACCTATCATCATTCTATAATTGTGGGTAATTTGGCGGAAGCCGGCGCTGAAGCTGTGGGGGCTGATTCACTTTTAGCCCGGGTGGGTGCTAACTATCACGATGTAGGCAAATTGAAGCGACCGTATTTTTTTATTGAAAATCAGCTTGCATCGGAAAACCCCCACGATAAGCTTAGTCCAACACTGAGTGCCCTAATAATTACCTCACATGTGAAAGACGGACTTGAAATTGCCCGAGAATATAATCTACCAATAAATATTACAGATTTTATTGCTCAACATCATGGAACCACCTTACTTTCCTTTTTTTATAAAAAAGCCATAGATGCTGCAAGTGAAAAAAAAGTGGATGAGGCCAGTTATCGCTATGAAGGGCCCAAACCGCAAACTCGTGAAGTGGCCATTGTTATGCTTGCTGATTGTGCCGAAGCTGCGGTGAGATCTATGTCTAAACCTACTCCAGGAAAGATTGAAGGGCTTATACGACAAATTATTAAAGATAAACTATCCGATGACCAGCTTGATGAATGTGATTTAACATTAAAAGATCTTGATAAAATAGCCGCTGCATTTTCTAGAGTGCTAACAGGAATTTTTCACACTCGTATTGAATATCCGGATAAACTCAAGGAATTAGAAAGAAAGGACTCAAAGAATGGTTGATATTTTAATAAGCAATTTACAAGAAAAGATAGATGTTATGCAAAACTTGAGAGACCTTATAACCGAAGCTGTCAGTAGGGCTTTATTACTTGAGGATGTATCGAAAAATATTGAAGTCAGTGTAGCCCTTGTTGATGATGATTTCATTCGGGAATTAAACAGACAATACAGATCCATAGATATGGCTACTGATGTATTGTCTTTTACTTTAGGGGAAATTGCTTTTAATACAAACAATGATTTTGTATCTTGTGAAACAAATCTGTTGGGAGATGTAGTTGTTTCACTGGAAAGGGCAATGGTACAGGCTGATAAATACGGAAATACCTTTGAAAAAGAAGTGGTTTTTTTGGTTGTGCATGGAATATTACATCTATTGGGATATGATCATGAATCTGATGAAGAAAAAGCGGTAATGCGGCAAAAAGAAAAGGAAATAATGAAAACCCTAGATTTAACGGAAGGGATTAAATAAAAATGAAAAAGGCAAGATCTTTAAGAGAAAGTTGTGTTTATGCCATTTCCGGCATACTATATGCTCTTAAAACCCAACGCAATATAAAAATTCACTTAGCTATGGCTTTATTGATAGTTGTACTAAGTCATCTGTTAAATCTAGGCACATTGGAGCTTTTAGCAATTTATATAACAATTACCATGGTTTTGGCTATGGAAATGATAAATACTGCTATCGAAGTTGTTGTTGATATGTATACACAAGAATACCACCCATTGGCAGCAGTGGCTAAAAACGTGGCAGCAGGTGCAGTGCTCATAACTGCTATAAATGCGTTAATCGTGGGTTATCTTATTTTTTATAAAAAAATTATTATTCTACTGGGTCTATAATAAGGCAAATTCAATCTATAAAAGGAGAAACCGTATATGGCTTTGTACAGAACAGATGGTATTGTTTTGGGACATAGAAATCTTGGGGAAGCAGATAAGATACTCACTATTTTTTCACCGGAAAAGGGCAAAATCCATGCAGTCGCCAGAGGTGTTCGCAGACCACGCAATCCAATACTTGCTGGAAGCCAATTATTTACTTATAGCAGTTTTTTAATTATGGAAGGGCGAAGCCTTGATAATATCAGCCAATGTCAGATTAAGGAATCTTTTTACAAAATACGGCAGGACTTGGTTTGTATGGCATACGGCCTGTATTTTGCTGAACTACTTAGGGCATCTACTCCTATGGAAGATAAAAATGAAGAGTTATTCCGTTTTTTATTAAAAACCATGTATTTGTTGCAAACATGGGAAGATATAGAAGTACTTAGTCGTATCTATGAAATAAAACTCATGGCAATACAGGGTTTTACACCGGAAATATTCCGATGTGTAGGTTGTGGCAAAAAGGCGTTTGACAAAATCCTTTTCAGTGTATCTATGGGTGGAGTTTTATGTATGAATTGTCGAGAAAACGACAAAACTGCTATAGGCATCACTCCAGACACCCTAAAAACACTCCGAAAAATGCTAATGGGAACTTATGAACAGCTTGAGAGCCTTCAAGTAAAAGAATACACAAAAAAACAATTAAAAAACATCTCAAATCTTTTTATTTCACATCATATTGACAGGAAACTAAAAACTACTAAATTCATCGATGATATTGATAATCTTAAGATAAACAAAAATACAACGCAGTGAGACTTTCATACTTATTTTTTGTTTGTTATAAAATAACAATGTCGCGGATAATAATGTTTTTTGCCTAAAAAAGTGGTTTTTACATAATTTTGTAGTATAATAATATCTAGTAGTTTACGTGTAACCTGTTTGAAGGGAGTGATACCCCATAAAATTATCATCACGACAGGTTTTGATAATAGATATAGTGAAAAAATATGAGCCCATTACTAGCGAACAAATAGCTGAAAGACTTAATTTAACCAGATCGGCATTGAGATCGGATCTTGCAGTTTTAACAATGGTGGGTGTTTTAGAAGCTAGACCGCGGGTGGGATATTTTTCCACAGGTAAAATCCCCAAAAATCTCATGTCGGAAAGAATAAACGATATAAAAGTAGATAGCATAAAAGCAGTGCCTTCAGTCATAAAAGAAGACACTTCGGTATATGATGCTATAGTAACCCTCTTTCTAACCGATGTTGGGACACTTTTTATTACAGGTGAAAATGAAAGTTTAGCGGGGTTAGTATCACGGAAAGATTTACTTAAAACGGCTATTGGGAATGTAGATGTACATAAAATGCCTATAGGTATGATAATGACCAGAATGCCGAATATTGTTACGGTGACGCCTGAGGAAAGCGCCTATGATGCCGCTAAAAAAATCGTTGATCATCAGGTTGATGCTTTACCGGTGGTTGAAGTTGTTGTAGAAGGTGATAAAGAGCAATATAAGGTGGTAGGTAGGGTTACAAAAACTACTATTACAAAACTTTTCGTAGAATTGGGGAAGATGTAAGGTGAAGGAAATGGTGAAGAAAAATAAAAATAACCAAGCGACGGTTTTTGCCGTTTCTGATTCGATTGGTGAAACAGCTAAGCTAGTGATTCGGGCGGCAATGGTTCAGTTTAATTCTAAAAATGTCGAAATATATAGGATTCCCTATGTGACTGATAATGAATATGTGGAAGACATAATAGAAGAAGCTAAAAACACGGAAAACTGCGCCATTGTATGCACTATAGTTATACCCAGTGTTAGAAATTATTTGTTAAAACTTGCAAAAGAAAGCAAAATACCGGTAGTGGACCTTATGGGGCCAATAATGGATGTCTTTGCTGAAATAACGGAAGTTAGGCCTTATTTGGAACCGGGATTAGTCCACAGGATAGATGAGGACTACTTCAAAAAAATGGAATCCATAGAATTTGCTGTCCAATATGATGACGGGAAAGATTCAAGAGGTCTTTCCAGGGCCGATGTAGTACTTATAGGAGTTTCGAGAACTTCAAAAACACCTCTTGCCATGTTTTTAGCTCATAAGAGGTTGAAAGTTGCCAATCTTCGATTGGTGCCGGAAGTTACCCCCCCTGAGGAATTGTTTCATCTTTCACCAAGAACTATTATAGGTCTTACTATAGATTCTGATAAACTATTTGATATTAGGCAGGAAAGGCTCAAAGCCCTCGGCCTTAGTACAGAAGCCACTTACGCCCAGCGTAGCAGAATATTAGCTGAAATTGAATATGCTAATAAGATAATGGATAAAATTGGCTGTCCAAAAATCGATGTTTCTAATAAAGCCGTAGAAGAAATTGCTACTAGCATTTTGCAGATATTAAAGAAAGGAGAACTGTAATATGACAAAAAAATATGTTTACAATTTTCATGAGGGAAATGCTAAAATGCGCAGTCTACTTGGGGGTAAGGGTGCGAATTTAGCGGAAATGGTTAAAATAGGTTTGCCGGTCCCTATAGGCTTCACCGTTACTACGGAAGCCTGTCTGGATTACTATAGTGAAGGCGAAAAGATGTCCGAAGGTATGCTTACTCAAATCTTCAAGGAATTGGAAGAATTGGAAAATGAAATGGGTAAAAAACTTGGTGATAATCAAGATCCTTTATTGGTATCAGTCAGATCCGGTGCTGTTGTTTCTATGCCCGGCATGATGGATACAGTGCTAAACCTTGGTTTAAATGATGAAAGTGTTAAAGGTTTGGCGGCTAGAACCAACAATGAGCGTTTTGCCTATGATAGTTACCGTAGGTTTATCCAAATGTTTGGCAATGTGGTTATGGAAGTAGAACATGATAAATTCGAATCTATTATAAATTTAATAAAACAAAAGAAAAATATATCACTGGATACTGAAATGGATGTTGAAGGTTGGCAAGAAGTCGTAAAACTTTATGAAAAAATGATTAAAGAAGAAACAGGTCAGGAATTCCCCCAAGATCCGAGAAAACAACTTTTAATGTCCATAGAGGCTGTTTTTAGATCCTGGGATAATCAGAGGGCTAAAACGTACAGGCGCTTAAATAGAATTCCCGATGATTTGGGGACCGCTGTCAATGTTCAGATAATGGTTTATGGGAATAAAGGTGATGATTCAGGAACAGGTGTTGCATTTACCCGGAATCCTTCGACAGGTGAGAATAAAGTATATGGCGAATTTCTGATGAATGCTCAGGGTGAAGATGTTGTTGCTGGTATTAGAACACCACAAAGCATAGAAAAACTTTCAAATATAATGCCTGATATATACAAACAGTTTACTGATATCTGTGCTTTGCTGGAAAATCACTACAAGGATATGCAAGATATTGAGTTTACTATTGAAAACGGGAAACTTTTTATCCTTCAAACTCGTAGTGGAAAGCGTACCGCACAGGCTGCCGTAAAAATAGCTGTAGAACTTGTGAGAGAAGGTCATATAGATAAGGAAGAAGCCATACTTCAAGTCCCCGCAGGTCAACTTGAAACCCTTTTACACCGCAGGATTGACCCCGACTCAAAAGTGGATGCCATAGCAAAGGGTTTACCTGCATCTCCCGGGGCCGCATCAGGGTATGTTGTTTTCAATCCCGATGAAGCGGAAAATCTGGGGAATGAAGGAGAAAAAGTGATTTTAGTTAGAACTGAAACAACACCGGACGATATTCATGGCATTGCTATTGCCCAAGGGGTATTGACAAGTCGTGGTGGCATGACAAGTCATGCTGCTGTCGTTGCAAGGGGTATGGGCAAACCATGTGTGTCAGGGTGTGAAGCAATAACAGTTGATTACGAAAAAGATGAATTCCAAGTTGGGGAATTTGTAGTAAAAAAGGGTGATGTAATCTCCATTGACGGTTCTACAGGTGAAGTTATATTGGGTGAAGTGCCAATGATTGACCCGGAGCTTTCAGATGAATTCACTCAAATTTTAGAATGGGCAGATGAATTCAAATCCCTAAAAGTAAGGGCAAATGCGGATACTCCCCATGATGCCAAAGTTGCTCTTGAATTTGGTGCAGAAGGTATTGGCCTATGTCGGACAGAGCATATGTTTATGGCTCCTGACCGGCTACCTATAGTCCGTCAAATGATTATGGCCGAGACCAAAGAGGAAAGGGAAAAAGCTTTGGCAAGGCTGCTACCTATTCAACAACGGGATTTTGAAGGCATTTTAAAAGTTATGGATGGATTTCCGGTTACCATTCGGTTGCTAGATCCGCCCCTACACGAATTTCTACCCAATTTGGAAGAACTAATTACGGAAATTGCCGAACTTAAAACTAAAAACCATAACTGTTCAAAAGAACTCGAAGCAAAACAGGAGATGCTAAAGAAAGTACGGGCTCTTAGTGAAATGAATCCTATGCTAGGCTTAAGGGGTTGTAGGCTCGGTTTGCTATATCCGGAAATATACATCATGCAAGTCAAAGCAATTTTAAAAGCGGCATGTAATTTGACTAAACAAGGTGTTAAAGTAATACCGGAAATTGAGATACCCTTAGTTGGCCATGAACTAGAACTCAAAAACTTGAGAGAAATCGTGGAGACTACAGCAAATAAGGTTTTTGCAAAAGAAGGTGTAAGGGTGCACTACTTAATTGGAACAATGATCGAGCTTCCAAGAGCATGCCTAACTGCAGACGAAATTGCCAAATATGCAGACTTTTTCTCCTTCGGAACAAATGATTTGACACAAACTACCTTTGGGTTTAGCAGAGACGATGCTGAGGGCAAAATAATCCCACATTACATGGAGCATAGATTATTCTCAGATTCACCATTTATTGTCCTTGATAGAAAAGGTGTAGGGCCTCTGATGGAAATGGCCGTTGATAAAGGGCGTAAAGTAAAATCCGATCTATTAATAGGTATTTGTGGAGAACACGGAGGAGAACCCAATTCGGTGGAATTTTGTCATATGATCGGTCTCGACCTTGTAAGTTGCTCACCCTATAGAGTCCCAATAGCAAGACTTGCCGCAGCCCAAGCTGCAATAAATTTCGCACGTTAATTGTCGATGTTCTACATTTTAAATAAGCTGTCTACCTAAAAAATTAGACATATATCGGGAAATGATAGTTCTGTTTAGCTAGACTATCAGTTAAAACAAAAAGGGTGTTGCACTTGAGTTATGGTGCAATACTTTTTTACTGCAAATTGCCTGAAGATTTGCATTCCCTGGCATCTTAGTGTATGGTATAGGTAATAGATGTGAGATAGCAGCGAAGATAAGTCACAAAGAGATTTAAGTAAAAGGAGGAAAAGAGTGTGAACAAAAGAAGAATTGTCTTATTCATAATTCTGTCGGTACTTTTAAGTGCAGCGGTAACAACTGCGGCCGCGCCAATGACTGACATAGAGGATAATCCTCACAGGAATGCCATAGAACAAATAGTGGAATTGGGTGTATTAGACGGCAAGGGAGGCGGTCTGTTTTGGCCCGATGACAACTTAACCCGGGCGGAGGCCGCAAAGGTGGCAATGTTCCTTGCTGGATTTGACGAACTGGATGCGGCGCAGGCTGCGGCTCTGCCCCAAACCTTCGACGACGTGTATGCAGGTATGGGGCGCCACGAATGGGCCCATGGCTGGATTAACCTAGCTGCGAGGGAAGGCATAATAGATGGTTACGGGGACGGTAAATACGGACCAGGCGATAATCTGAAGATGGCTCAATGGGCAGCCATCCTTATAAGAACACTTGGATACGAGACTGAAGGACTGGAATGGCCGACCGGTTACGACCAATTGGCCGGTGAGCTGTGCCTTACAAAGGGACTTGAATACATAAGCGATTCCTACATAAGAAGGGACCAGATGGCTGAGTTTACTGCGAATGCAGTGTATAATGCAAAGTGTTCCGACGGGTCGGCGATAATAGACCTTTTGGAAGGCAGGGCAGGGGATAGGCCCGGGGACACCGAAGACCAGAAACTGGAAAGCATAAATATGTCTGTTGTATTTACCCCGCAAATCTTGCCCGAAGGGGGAGGCCAGACCGCTAGCATTACCGTTACGGTAACCGATAAAGCCGGAAAGCCGGTAGAGGGTGCAAAGGTTTGGTTCCGTGCATCTGCCTTTGAAGGAGATAAAATAGGTGAGAGAAATGCACAGCTGTCGCAGTCCGAGACGACAACCGATGCTTCCGGTAAGGCTATGATAACCTACACAAGCCTGGCGGCAGATGACAAAAAGATAGTGGAAATAAGTGTGTCCGCCAGTAAAGACTCCATCGATGAACACAGGCATTACAAAATAATGGCTGCCAACCAGGCTGCCGTGGTATGTGGCGTAGTAAAAGATCCCTATACTGGTGCTCCCGAGGAAGGTGTCCCCATACACTTCATGAGCAGTAAAACCAACAAGAGTATCGGTTTTGCAGAAACAGACGACCAGGGCTGCTATTCAATGGTGGTTCCGACCGGAACCTATCATGTGACCTTTGAAATGGCAATAAGGGATCAAATTACGGTTAACGCAAGCAGTCCCGGCAAAACCTATACAATAGATAACAACAAGGGCATCCTAAAGGGTGTAGTAGCCGGGGTATCTCCGGGAAAAATGGTGATGGCTATGGGGTCGGGCTTTAGCCGCAACAGTCCCGACAACTGGACCCTGCAGGCGAAAATACAAAACGACGGGTCCTTTACCCTTGCTCTTGCTCCTAATAAATATGAATTATTTATTGTTGGAAGCTCCAATCCCTTTAAAACAGGAGTTACCATCCAAAGCGGCCAGGTAACCAACATTGGAGCCATAAACGCACGCTGATGATTCAGTTGCAGGCACCTAATAGCCTACCCTTAGAGGCAGGCTATTTTTTCCTGCTTATGCCCAATATGACCGTCATGTCGAGGAGGCTTGCACATTCCCTATATTACGAGTGTAGTCAATAAAAGGAGAGGTATATCATGAAAAAACAATTTTTATTTGTTATATTATTTAATCTTTGCATTAACCGCATATAACAGCAATAATGAGTTGAATGAAACCGCTAATAGTAATGCAAACATTAATTCAACCAGTGATAGCGAGAGTCAAGTTACAGATTCTGCTTTTATGTGAAAAAATATAAATTAGTTGCTTTAAAGTGTTCCATAATGTGAAAAAGGAGATTAGCCTATTTAGATAGCCGCCGCTCAGGCAGCTGTAAACAACAGGGACTAATCGAGGTTATGTAGTAAAACTTTAAAATTTTATTAAAAAGTATAATCAGGGTATTGCCTTTAGATTTTAGAGGCAATACTTTTTTACTCATCGGGTAAACCCATGGATAAATATGCTATAATGAACATAAGTAGAATTATGTGCAACAAAGTCTAATTTTTTAAGGAGTAAATTAAAGATGAATATAAAAATAAGACAGGAAAAAGAAACGGATTATAAGGTTTCAGAAAACTTGATAGAAAAAGCATTTAAAAATACAGAGTATAGTGACCAGAAAGAACATCTTTTGGTTGCAAAATTAAGAAAAAGTAGTAATTTTGTACCAGAACTCTCACTAGTTGCAGAACTGGATGGAAAAATTGTAGGTCATATAATGCTTACAAAATTAATCATAGAAAATGAGAAAAATAGATATAGCACATTAGCATTAGCACCTGTTTCAGTTTTACCAGAACATCAGAATAAAGGTGTAGGTAGTAAATTAATAAGCGAAAGTTTAAAGGTTGCAAAAGAAATCGGTTTTAAATCAGTAATTGTTCTGGGACACGATAAATACTATCCACGATTTGGATTTAAACCTGCAAGCATATGGGGAATTAAAGCTCCTTTCGAAGTTCAAGATGAGAACTTTATGGCATTGGAATTAGAAGATGGAGGACTTGCAGATATTAAGGGAACTGTGGTTTACAGCAAGGAATTTCTTGAGTAGAATTTATTTTATCATTTATTGAGGTAAATAAACTAATGAATATAATTTCTATTAAGCTACATTGGATATAACAGGTTATACAAGATAATATGAGTTGATATATCTTGAAAGAAAAAGCTATTTTAATATATTTAAAACAAAATGATTTTAATGAAGTATAATAATAACAAGTAAAAATATAAGATTTAAGTTAGGAGGTTTCATCTATGATGTATCAATATATTACTTTGGCAGATGAGACTGAAATTACTCACTCTCACATAATTGAAAAAACAACGTCCAGCAGGTGGAAATTCACTTTGAACGTCCAACAGAGCATAAAAATAAAACAATGAAAAAAATTGATTTTAAAAAACAGAGCTAGGAAGATGGCTTAAAAGAAATTGCAATGGTATTGGATAGAATCTTTAATAATGAGCTGGAAGGCTCTTTTTTTATTTTAAAAATAAGGAGGAAGATATTAATGGCAAAGATAACTGCAATAGTAAATCAAAAGGCGGGGTAGGTAAAACTACAACTGCATTAAATTTATCCTATGTGATGCCACAACAAAATAAAAAGGTATTACTTATTGATTTTGACCCACAGGCAAGTTTAACAGCTGCATTATATACAAACTTTAATGATGGAAGAAGTTGAAGAAAAGGTTAAATCCCAAAATAGAGATTGACGGTATTTTAGTTACCATGCTAAACAAAAGAACAAACTTATCAAAAGAGATTTTAAAGACGCTAAATGAAATGGTAAAATTCATAGAAGATAACTTCAAGATAAAACTACAGATTTATGAAAGCAAAATACCAATATCTGTAAAGACAGGAAAGGCTATTCTAAATAAAAAAAGCATAATAGAGTATGAGCCAAAAAACA
>CAYMGK010000045.1:0-1224 GCA_964389965.1 uncultured Clostridia bacterium
TTAAGATTTTTGAAGATTGTATAAGAGATATTACCGGTAAAACTGGTTTGTTATTAAGCGATATTGATTTTATTATTCCACATCAGGCCAATATACGGATAATTAATGCGGCAATAAAGCGATTAAAATTCTCACGGGATCGAATGATAGTAAACCTTGATAAATACGGAAATATGTCTTCAGCGTCCATTCCCGTAGCACTTGACGAGATTTATCGTGCAGGAAGAGTAAAAAAAGGTCATAAGATTATATTGGTGAGTTTTGGTGCGGGCCTGACATGGGGGGTTAATTTAATTGACTGGGGTTTATAATTCCTTTGCTCCATTATGGATAATATAGCGAGGTTACTGTAATTAGGAGGACAACACATGTTTTACACTGAAATATGCAAATTATTAAAAATAAAATATCCCATAATACAGGGAGGGATGGCTTGGGTTGCAACGGCAAAACTTGCAGCCGCGGTATCTAATGCCGGCGGCCTTGGCGTTATTGGTGCGGGTAATGCACCGGTGGAAGTGGTGAAAGATGAGATAAAAAAGGCTAAGAATCTTACAGACAAACCTTTCGGTGTTAATATTTACTTTATGTCCCCTTACGTAAAGGATATTATAGACACTGTTATTCAAGAAAAGGTGCCTGTTGTAACAACCGGTGCTGGAAACCCCGGAAGGTATATTTCACAATTGAAACAGGCAAATATAAAAGTGGTGCCGGTTGTATCATCTGTTGCGCTAGCACGGCGGCTTGAAATGGTAGGTGCTGATGCTTTGATAGCTGAAGGCATGGAATGTGGTGGACATATTGGGGAATTAACCACTATAGCAATGGTGCCGCAAATTGTCGATGCCGTCAATATACCGGTGATTGCCGCAGGGGGAATAGCCGATGCTAGGGGGTTTGTTGCGGCTTTGGCCTTAGGGGCAAAAGGCATTCAAATGGGCACTCGTTTTGTATGTGCCAAAGAATGCACGGCTAGCCGGAACTATAAAGATGCAATAATTAAAGCAAAAGACAGAAGCACAGTAGTAACCGGGGATGTAATTGGTTATCCTGTAAGGGTATTAAAAAACAAGTTATCAAAACAGTTTAAAGAAGAATTTGGATATGAACAAACAAAGCATCTTAAAGATGGTCTAAATAAGATTGAAGTAAGTGCAAATAATTTAGAGGCAAAAGAGCTTGCTAAAAAAATCATTTATGATGCCTATAGTGTTGTGGAAA
>CAYMGK010000045.1:1234-7033 GCA_964389965.1 uncultured Clostridia bacterium
AGTTTAAAGAACTAGAGCGTAAAGGGGCTACCTTTAAAGATTTGGAAGCAATTGGAACAGGAAAACTTCGATTATCTGTAATAGACGGAGATGTTGATAATGGTTCTGTGATGGCAGGGCAGATTTCCGGTTTAATTAAAGATGAAAAACCCGCAACAAGAATAATTCAGGAAATTATTTCAAATGGTAAAAAACTATTGGAAGATTTGTCTAATAATGTAGTGGAGGTATAGTATGGGGAAAACAGCATTTATTTTTTCCGGTCAAGGGGCACAATATGTAGGAATGGGTAAAAGCCTATATGAAAATTTTCCAGTTGCACGTGAAATATTTGATGAAGCCGATGAAGTTTTAAAAGACAGAATAACCCAATTATGTTTTGATGGGCCTGATGAGAGTTTGCAAAAGACTGCCAATACACAGCCGGCTGTTTTGGTTCATAGTATAGCGTGTTATTCGGTTTTAAAAAAAGAAGGCATTATACCGGATATGGTTGCAGGCCTTAGCCTTGGCGAATATTCGGCATTGGTCGCTGCCGAATCATTAGAGTTTCGCCAAGCGGTGCCACTTGTTCGAAAGCGGGGCGAGCTTATACAGGAAACTGCCCCAATTGGTAAAGGTGCGATGGCGGCAATTTTGGGCCTGAAACGCGAAGATGTGTTGACAATCTGTGAAACCGCTTCTGTGGCGGGTGTAGTCGAAGCTGCCAACTATAATTGTCCTGGTCAAATAGTAATATCAGGTGAAGTGCAAGCTGTGAAAAAAGCAGTTGAGCTAGCAAGGCTCGAAGGTGCAAGGCGTGCTATAATGCTTATGGTAAGTGCGCCATTCCACTGTAGTTTATTAAAACCTGTTGCTGAGAGTTTGGCTAAAGAGCTTGAAAAAGTGAAAATAAAGGATAGCAAAATTCCTATTATCTCCAATGTAAATGCTGAATTTGTAGAAGAAGCCTGCACAGTAAAAGATTTGCTTATAAAACAGGTGAGCTCTCCTGTACTATGGGAGGATAGCATCAAGAAAATGGTGGATAGTGATGTAAAAACTTTTATCGAGGTAGGACCGGGGAAAATACTCGGCAGCTTTATCAAAAGAACCGATAAAGATCTTAAGGTTTTAAATGTTGAAGATGTCAAGTCCCTTCGCAGTACAATAAATTACTTTGGAGGTTAAAAATGGCCCTTTCAGGTAAAACATGCATAGTGACTGGTGGCTCCAGGGGTATTGGAAAAGGTATTTGTTTAGAATTGGCACATAATGGAGCAAATGTTATTGTAAATTACATATCTGATGAAAAAGCTGCAAAGCAAGTAGTAAGTGAAATTAATTATTTGGGTAAAAGGGCAAATATGTATAAGGCAGATGTCTCAAGTTTTGAACAAATATCTAAAATGGTTGAAAAAGTATTTAAAGAATTTGGTAGTATAGATGTTTTGGTGAATAATGCCGGTATTGCAAAAGATACTTTGCTCCTTAGGATGACCGAAAAAGACTGGGATAAAGTAATAGATATAAATTTAAAAGGTATTTTCAACACATCAAAAGTCTGTGCAAAATATATGATAAAACAAAGACGAGGTAAAATTATAAACGTTTCCTCAATTGTGGGGATTTATGGCAATGCAGGTCAGGTTAATTATGCCGCTTCTAAAGCCGGCATAATCGGATTTACGAAATCACTTTCAAAAGAACTTGGAAGTCGCGGTATTACCGTAAATGCTATAGCCCCAGGTTTTATAAGGACTGATATGACATCATCATTGCTTCAAAATAACATTGATATTGGCAAAAAGATTCCTTTAAATAGGTTGGGCACACCGGCGGATGTAGCACCCGCCGTGGCCTTCTTAGCATCAGAAAAAGCGAACTACATAACGGGACAAGTACTTGCCATTGACGGTGGTTTAACATTATAATATTTTAAATAATGAATGATAAGAATAAAGACGACCTTCCTTGAAAGGGTTGGTTTGCCATAAGGTTTACTTTGGAAAAAGTCTTCACACTGTAATCAATAAATGTAATTATGATATGTGCTATGAAGGGAGGTGTCACAATGGAAATTTTAGATACAATAAAACAGATTGTAGCTGATCAATTGGCTATTGACGAAGATGAGGTAATTCCGGGGGCTTCGTTTATTGATGATTTAGGTGCAGATTCATTAGATATCGTAGAATTAATCATGGCTTTAGAAGAGGAATTTGATATGGAAATACCTGATGAAGATGCGGAAAAAATTACAACCGTACAAAATGTCGTAGATTATATAAAGAGCAATTCCGCATAAATTTTAAAATGTCCCGTGGTTTTACATACGGGACTTTATTTTTTAAGAAAGATTTCATCACAAAATAAACGAACACGGGACACGAGCTTAATAGGGAGGATTACAATGGTAAGGCGTGTTGTAATAACCGGTATAGGGGTTATATCTCCAATAGGGTTAGGTTTAACTAAATTTTGGGATTCTCTTATGAAAGGCAAATCTGGAATCAAGAAAATATCTACTTTCAATACAGATGGTCTACCTACAAGAATAGCCGGAGAAATAAGAGATTTCAACCCTGGAGATTACATTGAAAAAAGAGAACTTAGAAGGCTTGATAGGTTTACCCAGTTTGCGATTTCAGCTACAAAAATGGCTTTAGAAGACTCAGATATTGATCTTTCCACGATTGACCGAACAAAGGTAGGTGTTATTTTAGGTTCGGGAATTGGCGGCAGCACAACTTGGGAAAAACAGCATAGTGTTTTATTGGCAAAAGGTTCAAAACGCGTGAGCCCTTTTTTCATACCTATGATGATAGTCAATATGGCCTCGGGGCAAGTATCTATGGCGTTTGAATTAAAAGGCCCAAATTTTACCGTTGTAACTGCCTGTGCTTCTGGAACAAACGCAATTGGAGAGGCTTTTAAAACTATACAAAGAGGGGACGCGGAAATAATAATATCCGGTGGTACCGAAGCACCGATAACAATGTTATCTTTGGCGGGATTCTCTTCAATGAAAGCACTATCTACGCAAAATGATGAGCCGGGCCGTGCCAGCCGGCCCTTTGACAAAGGTAGGGACGGTTTTGTCATGGGAGAAGGTGCCGGAATCGTGGTTATGGAAAATCTCGATCATGCAATAAAAAGAAATGCTAAAATCTATGGTGAAGTCATAGGTTATGGTTCAACTGCGGATGCATACCATCTAACACAACCTGCACCCGCCGGAGAAGGAGCCGCTCGGGCAATGAATATTGCAATTAATGATGCCGGAATTGGGCCCAATGAAATTGATTACATCAACGCACATGGGACTTCTACACCATTAAATGATAAATTTGAGACTTTAGCGATAAAACGTGTATTTGGTGAACATGCTTATAACCTTGCAATTAGTTCAACGAAATCTATGACGGGCCATTTGCTTGGAGCCGCCGGGGCAGTTGAAATCATAGCCTCACTACTTACAGTTTTTCAAGATAAGATTCCACCGACAATTAACTACTGTGACATGGATCCTGAATGTGACTTAAATTACGTACCAAATAGGGCAATAGAAAAAAAGGTTAATTATGCTCTGTCAAATTCCATGGGGTTCGGGGGACATAATGCCTGTATTATAATTAAAAAATATAAACGAGGTAAAAATCATGTCGTTAGATGATAAAAGACAAAAACAGCTTGAAATAATTCAAGAGAATATCGGTATATTTTTCGAAAATCCTGTTATTTTAAATCAGGCATTTAAACATCCTTCGCTGAGCAATGAACAAGAAGGGCAAAATCAGGATAATAACCAAAGATTGGAGTTCCTCGGAGATGCCGTCTTAGAATTGGTTATAAGTGAATATCTTTTCAAAAATTATAAATCCCTAAGGGAAGGGCAGATGACAAAAATACGGGCTTTTATAGTTTGTGAACCAACCCTTGCAAAACTAAGTCAAAAACTTCACCTAGGGAATTATCTCATGTTGGGAAAAGGGGAAGAAAACACCGGTGGTCGCGAAAAAAATTCCATTCTTGCAGATACCCTTGAAGCACTAATTGGAGCAATTTATATTGATAAAAGCTATAGTGCAGCATATGATTTTATAATAAAAAACTTAAAAATGACTATACTTAAAGCCATTAGCGGAGAATGGAACATGGACTATAAAACCAATCTTCAAGAAGTTTTGCAAAAAAATGATGATGAAAGGATTTCATATAATTTAGTAAAGGAATTAGGCCCTGATCACGATAAAACATTTTACGTGGAAGCTATCCTGAATAATAGGGTTTTAGGTACAGGTAAAGGAAAAAGCAAAAAACAGGCCGAACAGGAAGCAGCTAGAGAAGCTTTAGCCAAAATAAATACTTAATGAAAAATATAATATTTCAAAAAGAAGGAATTTTTAAATCTACCATAGAATATATAGTACATAAATTGATATACAATACACACTTCATTAAGGGGGATATATAAAAATGGAAGTACTAAAAGTATCAGCTCAATCAAAACCAAAATCCGTGGCAGGTGCGTTAGCAGCTGTGCTAAGAGAAAAAAGCATTGCGGAACTCCAAGCCGTAGGAGCAGGAGCGGTGAATCAGGCAGTTAAAGCAATAGCAATCACTAGGGGTTTTGTGGCACCAAACGGTATTGATCTTGTGACAGTTCCTGCTTTTGTGGAAATTGAAATTGATGGTGAAGAGAGAACGGCAATAAAGTTTATTGTTGGACCTAGATAAACACCCCTCATTAAATTATACCTGTCTTTTTTAAAGGCAGGTATTTTTATATTGAATTAGACTGAGAAGCGGAGTTTGTTATTTAGTATTTATCTAAATGAAGCTTTGATATTGTCATTGTCGCTTCTTTTTTTTCGAGGCGTATGTTAATATAATAAAGGACAGGGAGGGGTTTTCTTGCACTTAAAGGGAATCGAACTGCATGGCTTTAAATCTTTTGCTGATAGGGTTGTAATAGAATTTAGACCAGGAATTAATGCTATTGTTGGACCAAATGGCAGTGGAAAAAGTAATATAATTGACGCAATTCGGTGGGTTCTTGGAGAACAAAGTATCAAGACATTACGCGGGTATAAGCTTGAAGATGTAATTTTTGCCGGGAGCAATAAAAAAAGATCCATGGGTATGGCAGAAGTTGCCATAACTATTGATAACTTAGATAAACTTATTCCCCTTGACTACTCCGAAATATGTTTCATGCGTCGGACTTTTCGTTCAGGTGAAAGCGAATTTTTTTTAAATCGAACCCCTTGTAGGTTAAAAGATATCCAGGAAATTCTTGTAGATTCAGGAATTGGTAAAGACGGTTACTCGATAATTAGTCAAGGGCAGATAGATCAAATACTTACTTGTAAAGCCGAAGAAAGACGGGCTATTTTTGAAGAAACCGCAGGAATTATGAAGTATCAAAACAGAAAAAGGGAAGCCGAGAAAAAACTCGAAGAAACCATGCACAACATGGATAGGCTTGATGATTTAATTACTGAACTCTCAAGCCAAATCAAACCTTTAGCCATTCAAAAGGACATTGCTATTAAACATAAAAGACTTACATCAACTTACAAGGAAATGGATATTAGTCTGCACTTGCTAAAATTAGAAGCTAAAGAGAAAAAGTTAATGCACATAAAAAACAATTTACAGGAAGCCGAAACTATTTTAGTCAAATTAGATACAACTATAGAGTCACAAAAAAACCAATTGGATTATTTCAGAAAAAAACAAAATACCAACGAAAAAAATCTAGAAAAAGCACAAAGTGATTTTTATTATATAGACAGTGAAATAAAAAGTATGGAA
>CAYMGK010000045.1:7072-8394 GCA_964389965.1 uncultured Clostridia bacterium
CCTACAATGGGCGACTGCGGAAAGGGAAAGAATACTAACAGAGAACAAAAACCTACTGGGGGATATAGAAAAAAAACAGGTCGGGTTGGTTGAGGCAAAGGGATCACTAAATTTAAAAAGGAACGATTTGGAAAAAGGGGTTCAAGCCATTAATCAATTAGAATCTAACATAACCAAAAATGAAAAAAGGCTTTGCGCCTTAAACAATGAAATAAGAAAAAAACAACGAATAATCGAAAGTATTAAAAGTGTTGCAGTCGGTTTAATGACTCATGAATCTGAAAAGAGGAATGCTATATCGAATTTAAATACAATGAGGCAAAATCTAGAAAAAAGACTCCGCCAAATACAAGCTGAGGGTTTACAATTATATAAAAGCAATGAACTGACATCAAGGGACATTGATTCAATTAAAGATGAAATAGTAGGATTGGATTCTCTATATGCAAAACAAAAGCAAAACATCGAAGGACTAAGGAAAATCCTAAATCAAAAAACTGTGGAACTTAAAAACGTGAAAAAAGTAAAAATGCAAAAACAGCAAAACTTAACAATGGTCACTTCACGTGTTAGGATTTTAAAAGAACTTGTCAACGGCTATGAAGGTTATCAATTTGGTGCAAAGAATTTGCTGATTGCGCTTAATGACAGGCAATATAATGACCCGGAAATTTATGGTTCAGTGGCTGAATTAATATCTGTAAAACATGGGTATGAGGTTGCAACCGCTTTGGGTGGCGCCATGCAGAATATTATATGCCGAAACGAGGAAAACGCAAAAAACGCCATAAATTTTTTAAATAGAAAAAAATATGGTCGCGCTACTTTTTTACCTCTTTCAACCATCAAGCCGAGATTTATTGAAGCTACTGAACTGAAACTATTATCGGCGAATAATGAAATATTAGTTGCGATTGATTTGGTGACATTTAACAGGAAATATTATACTGTTTTTGCCTACCTTCTGGGAAGGGTTTTAGTATCACATTCCTTGGATGAAGCCATAAATTTAGCAAAGCAATGTAAATTCAAATATAAAATTGTTACAATTAAAGGGGAAGTTTTAAATCCCGGAGGGTCAATTACTGGTGGTAGTCAAAGAAAATCCAATTTCTTATTATCAAGAAAACGTGAACTAGAAGAGAATGAAAAGAAAATAGACGAATTAAGTATACAGTTTAATGAAAAAAGGCAATTGAGTCTAAAATTAAAAGATGAAATTCAAACAAAACAAAAGACATTGGAAGAAGGCATTAACGACTTGCATACAATAGATTCCAAAATGGCAGTTTTAAAAAAACAGCTTCAAGAAAAGCAGAATA
>CAYMGK010000045.1:8404-11865 GCA_964389965.1 uncultured Clostridia bacterium
CAAAGAAAGATTGTTTAAACAAAAACAATTAGATAAAGAAGAATTAGAGGTTGAATCAGAAATTTCAAACACTTGTTCACAGATTTCCCAAATTGAATCAGAGATAAATGGTATGGATATTCAAAGTGTAGACAATATGACGAAGACAAAAGATTTACAAAAACAATTGGAAAGTATCAAGGAAACTAGGGACAAAACAACTCAACAAATCACCGAGTTAAAAATAAAATTAGCTACTTTTAAACACAAAGAAACAAACATAAATGAAAACCTTCAGAGTGCCCGAGAAAACATAGATTTTATTGTAAAAGAAATAAATGATCTCAATCGAAAAATCGAGGACAACAATAATTTGATTGTCGATATTGACAAAAAAATTTTAGATTACAAAGAGAATATTAAAAAATTGTCAGTAAAGAGACAAGAACACAAAAATACGGTGAGGATTTCACGTCAAAGAAAAGATGATATAAGATCAAGTATAGATAAAGTCCAAAAAAAGCTAAATGAGCTTGAAAGAGAGTGTAGCCAAAAAAAGGGGTTAATACATGAGGGAAACATAAAAAAAGCAACTGTGAATTTAGAAATAAATCAGATCAAGAATCAAATATATGAAAAATATTCATTGACTGTTGCCCAAGCCTTAAAACTTAAGAAGCAATCCGGTAGTGCTATTGAAATGCAAAAAGACTTGATTAAATTAAAAAAAAGAATAGAAGCCCTTGGCCCGGTAAACATGCAGGCTATAAAAGATTATAATAGCTTAAAAGCAAGGCGCGATTTCTTAAAATCCCAACTAGATGATTTAATAAAAGCCAAACTCAACTTGGATCATCTCATTGGAGATATTATAAACACTATGGAAAAAATGCTTCTAGCATCTATAGAAACAATCAATAAGGAATTCGGTGAGGTGTTTTCCAAACTTTTTGAAGGTGGCAAAGCACAGTTGATTATTGAAGGTGGGGACAGTATACTTGAATCTGGTGTGCAAATACATGCCCAACCTCCTGGAAAAAAACTACAAAGCCTTTCACTTTTATCCGGTGGGGAAAGTGCACTAACAGCTATAGCTTTGCTTTTTGCCATTTTAAACACAAAGGTGACGCCATTTTGTGTTCTAGATGAAATAGATGCAACTTTGGATGATATTAATATAACCCGTTTTGCCAAGTATCTTAAGAAGATGTCAAAACACACCCAATTTATTATAATTACTCACAGACGGCAAACTATGGAAGTGGCAGATGCTTTGTACGGCATATCAATGGGAGATAAGGCGATTTCAGAAATCCTAACAGTGGAAATGGTATAATGATTAGAGGGGTGAATATATGACTGTTTTTGAAAGATTAAAACAGAGTTTAAAAAAGACGAGAAAAAGCCTAAATGAAAAACTTGACAACATGCTTAGATTTACTAAAACAATTGATGTGGAAACTTTCGAGGAACTGGAAGAACTGTTAATTTCTGCAGATGTCGGTGTTTATACGACCCAAGAGCTTTTAGAAAGACTCAGGAATAATACTGGTAAGATAAATGATCCTAAAGAACTAAAAGCAATTCTTAAAAAGGAAATTATGAACTTATTTCCAAAGAGGAACATCGAGTTTGACTTTCCTGCTGTATTGTTGGTGGTTGGTGTCAATGGTGTGGGAAAAACCACCTCAATAGGCAAGCTAGCCAATATATATAAAAACCAAGGCAAAAAGGTCATCCTGGCCGCATCAGACACATTTAGGGCAGCAGCTATTGATCAACTTGAAATCTGGGGACAGCGCGTGGGTGCAGATGTAATAAAACATCAGGAAGGTGCTGATCCTGCTTCAGTGCTATTTGATGCTTTACAAGCAGGAAAAGCCCGAGAAACCGATCTTGTTATATGTGATACCGCAGGTCGATTGCATACGAAAAGGAATCTTATGGAGGAACTTAAAAAACTTCATAGGGTTTGCAAAAAGGGATATCCACAAGCAAGTGTTGTTAGTCTTATGGTTCTTGATGCCACAACTGGCCAAAATGCTTTAGTACAAGCGAAGATGTTTAAGGAAGCCGTAGATTTTTCGGGAATTATTTTAACAAAACTTGATGGTACGGCAAAAGGTGGAATTGCTATTACTATCTCTTCAGAACTTGATATACCGGTGTGGTACATTGGTACAGGTGAAGGTATAGATGATTTACAGGAATTCGATCATAAAAATTTCGTGGATGCGTTGTTTACCTGAAAATCTTTTCAAATATAGTTGACTATTTAAGGAGCCTTATATAAAATAGCAAGTGTAAAGGACAAATACTTAACGGGTGGATTAAATGGAGAGAATCACAAGATTTAATCTCTTGTTCGACTATTATGGAGATCTTTTAACAAAGAGGCAAAAGGATATTTTTGAATTATATTACTTAAATGATCTATCACTTGGTGAAATAGCCGAAAATAAAGGCATAACCCGTCAAGGGGTCTATGATGTTTTACGTCGTTCTCAAAAGATACTACTAAATTTTGAAGATAAACTTTGCATGGTAAAAAAATATACACATCGCAAAACTGAGATTAAGAAGATACTCAAAATACTTAAAGAATTTGAACAAGATATTTCTTTTGAACGTAAACAAAAATATCTTGATGTATATGACCGCATTTATTCATTGTTATAAAAAAGGTGGTGTACAAGTTGGCATTTGAGTCTTTAACTCAAAAGCTAAGTAGTGTTTTTAAAAAACTTCGTGGCAAGGGGAAATTATCTAAAGATGATGTGAAGTCGGCCATGAAAGAAGTGAGGCTTGCCCTTTTAGAAGCCGATGTGAATTTTAAAGTAGTAAAAAACTTAATATCCCGTATTACGGAACGAGCGGTAGGTCAGGAGGTTATGGAAAGCCTGACACCTGCTCAACAAGTTATAAAAATTGTCAATGAAGAACTTACTTCACTGATGGGTTCTAAACAAAGTAGGCTTAACTTTTCACAAGATGTTACATCCATTATGCTGGTGGGCCTTCAGGGTTCAGGGAAAACCACTACTGCCGGTAAACTTGGAAAATTATTGGTTAAAGACGGCAAAAAACCTATTTTAGTAGCTGCCGATATTTACCGGCCTGCCGCCATAACACAACTGCAAGTCATTGGGAAAAGTCTTGATTTGCCGGTTTTTACGATGGGGCAAAAAGATCCTGTCGACATTTCTAAGGCTTCAATAGAATTTGCAATAAAACATAATTACAATACCGTTGTGATAGATACGGCGGGCCGCCTCCACATAAATGACGAACTAATGAAAGAACTATCGGATATCAGTGAGGCTATAAACCCCCATGAAACATTGCTTGTAGTTGATAGTATGACTGGCCAGGATGCAGTAAATGTTGCTCATGAATTTAATAAAAGATTGGGATTATCGGGGCTGGTTTTGACAAAACTTGATGGTGATAGCCGGGGTGGTGCGGCACTTTCGATTAATGCT
>CAYMGK010000046.1:0-329 GCA_964389965.1 uncultured Clostridia bacterium
TCTCAATAGCTTAAAGCTAGTAAACGATGTGTTCGGACATCAGGAAGGTGATAAATTATTAATCAAAGCCGCACATATTCTCAAAGAATCTTGCCGTGAAAAGGACCTTGTGATTCGTTGGGGTGGTGACGAATTTGTTATTTTCCTTCCTCAGACAGGTGCCTGTATAGCTGAAAAGATTGGTCGATGTATTAAAGAGGAATTTAATTCTCAAAAAAGCAGATACATGCAGATGGGTATTGCCCTTGGTTGGGCTACAAAGAATAAAGCTACAGAAGACATTTGGCAAGTATTAAAAAAAGCCAGTGACAGAATGTATAGTGATAAAC
>CAYMGK010000046.1:370-11128 GCA_964389965.1 uncultured Clostridia bacterium
TAATGTCGGTTCTTTTGGAAAAAAGTGTAGAAACAGAAGGACATTTCGAGCGGTTAAAGACATTATGTAGGGAGATTGGCGAAAATGTTGGTGTGAGTCCACAGCAACAAAGCAAACTAAAGCTATTGGCTACATTTCACGATATTGGTATGGTGACAATAGAAGAAGACATATTGATGAAATCGGGGCCTTTGACAGAAAGTGAGTGGATTCAAATGAAAAAACATCCTGAAATAGGCAGTAGATTTGCGTGGGCGGTACCGGAATTGTTTACTATTGCCGAACATATTCTCTTTCATCATGAGCGCTGGGATGGGACAGGTTATCCCAGAGGACTTAAAGGAGAAGAGATCCCCCTTTTATCACGTATCTTTGCGGTTGCCGATGCTTTCGATGCTATGACAAACGACAGACCATACAGAAAGGCAATGTCTCGTGATAAAGCCTTAGCAGAAATAAAGGAAAATGCGGGAAAGCAGTTCGATCCTAAAATAGTAGGTGCCTTTTGCCGAATTTTCAAGTAGCAACATACCCTTTCAAGCAGGCTATCTTTAATTCTTAGGCAAGGATCCATAATAGTAGGTCCAGCTATAAATATAACTGTCATGAATTTTACTAAAGGCATTTTCCACACCAAAATTATGATATAATATATGATAAAGTGTCCATGGATTTAATGATCGAAGTTTCACGGTAGGAGGTTGCCTGATTTGAGATATGCTATATTGTTGTTTTCCATTTTGCTTACATCTTCTATAGTGCTACCCTTATTAAATGAGCCCGAAGAACGACCTACACAGACTGTGGAAGGGGGAAAGATTTTGACTGAAAATATTGGTGAACATCAGGAAAAATCCTTGGAGGGTCAGGACCGACTTCAAGAAAAACTATCTGAGCTAGAACCGGAGCCCAAGTCCCAGGATATATTCCCCAAGAGTATGACAGTATTCAATGTGCACGAGACAAATACTGTGAGCATAAGGGAACAACCTTCTTCCGATTCCAAGAATCTTGGAATAGTGTATGGTGATTTAATGCACGTAGATGTAATAGATCATTTGGATAACGGCTACTCGAAGATTTCTACATGGGATTATAAAAGTATGAAACAGGTAGATGGTTTTGTTCCTACAAAATATATAAAAGAAGTCTCACTTAGTGGAAAATATGAGATAACAGTGGATTTAAGTGAGCAGAGGGTATGTGTGTATGAAAACGATGCTGTATTTAAAACATTTGTGTGCTCCACCGGCCTTGACGAAAACTATAGTTTCACACCTAAAGGTCTATACCGCATAGGTGCAAGGGGGCATTCCTTTTTCAGTCCCAAATACGGTCAAGGTGCTTACCACTGGGTGAGATTTAATAATAACTATCTATTTCACAGTGTTCCATTTGACGAAAACGAAGAGATTATAGAGGAAGAGGTGGCTAAACTCGGGAGTAAAGCTTCACATGGTTGTGTACGCCTTTCCTTGGAAGATGCCAAATGGTTCTATGAAAACATTCCGGAAGGCACTCCGGTTTTGATTAAGGATTAAACCATTCATCATAGAAACTCTCATCAAGGGCTTCATATTCTTTACTCTTTAAAAACTCTTTGAATTCCTCAAGGCCCACATTTTTATACTTGAAGTTCTCTAAATACGATTGAAAGAAATCAAGCAGATTTTCTTCACCGATTCTATTTCGCAAATCTTCATAAAACAATACACCTGACACATAAACTACTGCAAAGTACTCTCCGCTGTCTTCAAATAAGGGAAGTGGGTCTAACATATGCCTCGGGCTATTTTTTATGAGATCCCTAGTAGTATCTACCTGTCTGCCAAAATAAGACTCCCTTCCAGGTTTTCCATACCGTTTTTCGAAGTAATACGCTGTGGAAAACTCGGTAATCCCCTCATCAACCCACGGTTCATTTATCTGGTCATTTCCAACTAAGTTATACCACCATTGGTGTGCCACTTCATGAGCAGCAGACCTTTCAAGAGAAGTATTTAGCAAATTCTGTTCACTGTATTTGGTAGAATCCATCATTATAAAAGTGGGGAATTCCATACCACCTGGATAGTAATTAGCTTGGGCAATTTTTAACTCAGGATACGGATACTTGCCAAATGCTTTATTAAAAATACCAAGGGCGTATTTTACTGTATTTAATGCCATGAAACCACCACGGCTGTCTTCGGGGTGGAAATAAGATGTTATTTTTATCCCATCAATCATTTCACTGGCAGTCTGATAATTATTACTGATAGTAGCAGCAAATTCTCTTATTTTATCTATAGAAAAACTAAAAACCGCTTTGCCCTTTTCGGTATAATTATCTTTTAAAACCCCTGAAGCAGCAACAGTAAATTCTTTTGGAACTGTGAAACGCACTGTATAATCCGAGATATCACTATAAGTGCAATCACCAATTGCTTGATGTTTATCGAAATTCCATTTTCCATTTTTATATACTGCCAGGATTGGATACCAATTGCCTAATGACATTGTAAGTTTTCCCGCGCCGAAATTCTGATATCCAAAACGGAATCTTGCCTTAGGTACAGTTAACTTAAAATGTATATTGAAATTGGAAATATCCTCAGGCTCTATAATATTATTTAATGACAATTTCAGTATTTGATCATCTTCAATCATGGACCACTCAACATTAGACTCATCTTGCTTAACATGTAATATTTCCACACCACCGTAACTGTAACCGTGGGGAAATGCCCTATAAAAATCTTTTTGAAAAAAGGGAACATATTGGCGCTTTGAGAACATATTTGGATAAAGGTGAAAGAAAAGTTCTTTTTGAACATCCCCAGTGTCGTTTACATATACAAAGTCCATATCAACCTTTATTCTATTTTTACCGTCATAATCTGCTTTAATATCATAAATATGTCTTTCAGGTGGTAGATACACTATGTGATGTTCCTGATCTTCTTCTGGCGAGATTTCCTGTGCTACTATTTTGGGATTAAGTATATTTTTTATAATCAAAAACATGGAAAAGGCAAAAACCATTACAAGGATGAATGCAACAATTTTTTTCAAAATTACTCCTCCTAAATTCAGTATCATCTTAAAATAATTATTTCTATAAAAATATGTTAAATCCTTTTATTTATAAAAACAGCCCGTAATCATCAAATGAATACGGGCTAAAAAAGCAATTACTTTAAGTACACAATTTTGTTTTGAACTTGGATATGTATTGCCTGTACTTATGCTTTTCCACTACAGCCTAGTACATTTTTCATCTTGTGTGCAACCATTTGTTTTATTGCTTCACGAGCCGGACCAAGATACTTGCGTGGGTCAAATTGGGACGGGTTTTCAGTCATGTATTTTCTAATGGATGCTGTCATTGCAAGGCGTAGATCGGTATCAATGTTAATCTTACAAACTCCCATTTTAGAGGCTTTTCTGAGCATATCTTCAGGGACACCTCTTGCTCCAGGTATTTCACCACCGTATTTATTGCATAGTTCCACGAATTCGCTTGGGACTGAAGAAGCACCATGAAGTACTATTGGGAAACCGGGAAGCATATTCGATATTTTCTCTAAACGCTCAAAATCTAGCTTAGGTTCACCTTTGAACTTATAAGCACCGTGGCTTGTTCCTATGGCGATTGCTAAAGAATCCACACCGGTCCTTTCCACAAATTCCACAGCTTCATCCGGATCAGTGAATATAGCGTCTTGTTCAGATACACTTACAGCATCTTCTATACCTGCAAGTCGACCAAGTTCTGCCTCAACAACAACCCCATGTTCATGTGCATAATCAACAACTTTTTTTGTAAGTTTCACATTCTCTTCAAATGGATGTTGTGAGCCGTCAATCATAACAGATGTAAAACCGTCATCAACACATGCTTTACATATCTCAAAGTCTTCACCGTGATCCAAGTGAAGCACTATGGGAAGTCCAGTGTCTTCAAGTGCAGCCTCAACTAATTTTTTTAAATAAACCGGATTGGCATACTTCCTAGCCCCTGCGGATACTTGCAGGATGAGGGGTGCTTTCTCTTCCACAGCCGCTTCCACAATTCCTTGGATAATCTCCATGTTGTTCACATTAAAAGCCCCCACAGCATACTTGCCCTCATACGCTTTCTTGAACATTTCTTTTGATGTTACTAATGGCATAAGCAAACCCTCCATTTTTATTTGTTATATACAGTATATTACAAAAACCGAAAAATTGAAAGTTTTACCGGATTTTCAACAGCATTGGATTATTCTAGGTTTATCTTCTGTGATTTCTCCGACAATATCCGCTGATGGAGTATTTCTTTTTTTCAGTTCCTGTATTAGGGAAGGGGCTATATTTTTCGGTACAGATATGAGCAAACCACCTGATGTTTGTGGATCAGAAAGAATATCTAAAAGAATTGGATCAACCGATTTATTAATTTCAAGATATTTCGAGTAAAATTTCCGATTAGTGTAACTTCCTCCTGGGACTAACCCCATGGAGGCATAAGTTTTTGTTTTTGAGATAACCGGAACTTTTTCCCCATAGATTCTTATTCCTACATTACTTGCTTTTGCCATTTCAAGACAGTGGCCAAGCAATCCAAACCCCGTAATATCTGTACATGCATTTACACCCACCTCTACCATTGCTTCAGCAGCGTCCTTATTCAAAGTGGCCATTAATTCAGTAAGCCGCTTAGTAGCATTCCCATCCAATTCACCTGCTTTGAGTGCAGTTGCCAGTATCCCTGTCCCCAATGGTTTTGTGAGAATAAGAAGATCTCCGGGTTTTGCACCATTATTTGCAAGGAATTTTTGTGGTTGAACTACCCCTGTTACTGATAGTCCGTATTTTAATTCTGGATCCTCAACACTGTGTCCGCCAACCAATACTGCATCAGCCTCTTGGATTATTTCAAGTCCACCTTGCAAGATCGAAAGCAGTACCGATTTATCCATATCATTGATGGGAAAACATACGATATTCATTGCCGTCAATGGCCTGCCACCCATGGCATAGACATCACTCAAAGCATTTGCAGCGGCAATCCTTCCAAAATCAAAGGGGTCGTCCACTATAGGAGTGAAAAAGTCCAGAGTTTGTATAAGGGCAATTTCATCTGTAAGTCTATATACACCGGCATCATCGGAAACATCAAGGCCCACCAGTAGATTTGGATCTTTTTTTATTTTCAAATCTTGCAAAACATTTGTAAGGTCTCCCGGACCTATCTTGGAGGCTCAACCTGCAGCCCGAGCACTTTTTGTTAATAAAGGACAGTTCTTCATAATATCAGGCCTCTTTCCTAATTTTTTAATACTTCTCTAAGGGCACGGGGAATTTGTTTTATAATATCATATACTTGAGTTGCAGGGCTAGGTTCGGCATATAAGCCGGCCAATCTGTTGACTTTAGCCCCTTTAGCAGCTGCAGATTCTATATCCATGCCTAAGTCGATCAATGCGGAAACTATTCCGGTCAGTGTATCACCGGTGCCACCTATCGGTTCAAGTACTTCCACATAAGGACTGTCAACCACCTCAATTATACCCTCTTTGTTGGCAATATAATCCTTAGCACCTTTAACCAGAAGGTAGGAAGCGGCATTGTTATGTTTATATGCTCTTTTTATTAAATCAGTTACAAGATTTTCTTCATGTAAAATAAATCCACGGGTATAAAAAGGGTGTGGGGCCTTTTCGTCAGCTAAATAGGCAAGCTCACCAGCATCCGGTGTAAATAAATCAAAAAACTGTGCATCACCACTCATCTTAGCGATATACATGAATCCGGCATCAGCAATCAAAGTCGGTCGGACCGACATTTTTTTTATTGCTAGAACCGTTTTTTTAAACAATTTAAGATGTGGCTGAAAATAATGTAAAGCTAAAGTCTCAAAGGAACTTTTCGGAAGATGATCTATCAGGTGTTTGTAAAGGCGTCTACAACCTTTCCCATCACCGATATCCCCAACCAAGTAACAAAAAGGGTTTGGTTTATTCCCATACTCAAGAGTCTTTATTGCCGCTGCGATCATAGCGGGTGTACCCCGATTTACGGCAATGCGATTATTCCCAAAAACAATTTCGCCTTCTTCAAGTATTACAGTATCGGCAACTAGTGGAAACATATCATCAGGGATAGTGCCAATTATACCGAACATAATTCCACCACCCTATCATAAGCAATTTGCAAAGCATAAGCACAAAGTGTATAACCAATATCCCGAGGAAGAGGAGCATCACCCAAATGCCTATTTACCATTTGTTCCGCTAGATACGGAACATCGGGACAACCACCTCCGGAAATATTGACTATTAGTTTCGTATCCTTGTTAATAGTGATTTTCATATTTGCGGCCCTCACCATAAGATACCCGTCATACTCTTTTTCATGAAGTAAGTCCACAGGTTCCAACAAAGTATTATTAATCGGGACAACCTGAATTGGTTTAATATTAATTTCGGAGAGTTTTCTAATAATTGACAGTTCCTCTATAAGGGGGAATTCTATCACAAGGTCGCACCCACTGCGTATTTCAGGAGGTGGTCCCATCACATTTATTCTCCAGCCACCTGTTTTTAATATATTTTCTGCTTTTATCACTTCAGTTGTGTTTTCGAAAACCAGTATGCCCCTGTCTTGGTTCTGATAAAGTTCTGTTACACATTCCTTCTCAATAGTGATTCTGTAATCATTTTTTTCCGTTTGAATATCAACTACTTTCCAACCTTGAGCATTGGCAGCACGGCTCACATTTTCTTTGGCCGTATCTGTATCCACCAAAATTTCAATCTCATTTTCCTTTGTTTTTCTTATTTGATTCAATGTCATTATAACTGGTTGGGGGCAAGAAAAACCCCTTGCATCGACTATGTTACTCACCTTTTTATTCCTCCCCTTATATACTATCCCTCATAGTAAATCCAATTAATAAGCAGATGATCATCCCAATAGCAAATGCGACCATTCCTACAGGAGTAGCACCATTAGCAGAACTGACTAGGCCAAAATTATGGGCAAAAGCGGCACCGAAGACCATACCTATTACAAACACCGCCGCATCACCATCGCCTTCTCCGGATAAGAAAAGTTGACGGCCTGGGCAACCTCCTGCAAGAGTAAAAGCTAGTCCGGCAAGCACCATACCAGCAAAGTTCCAAAAATGCATGGTATGTGCTACAGGTTGACCTATAAAACCCGGATTAAATTGATTCATTACTAAATTTGTAATAAAAGCAGTAATAGTTAGGCTGACAAAGCCTGTAAATAGATGGGTATGTTTGAATAAAACAAGGTCTCTGATTGCACCCATGGTACAAAAACGGCTTTTTTGAGCTAAAAAACCAATTACAAGACCTATGATCAGGGATATAACCATAGGTGCATGCATGGATCCTGGACCTTCAAGACTATAAAAGAGAACACCGCTTTGCGGTTCACTTATTATCTTAGGGTTCAAGAGCATTATGATTAGAAACCCCATCATAATCAGGGGAAATATCCATCCTGCAGATGTATACGTCCTGTGAGTGGAACCTAAGTTATAACCACTTCTAAGAAACATGGTGCCTATCCAAATTCCTACGGCAAGGCCAAGTAAACCGAAAATGGCATTCCAGTCACCACCGGCTAGACGAAGCACAGCCCGCCAAGGGCAACCTAAAAATATAAGGGCTCCGATCATTGCAAAGACACCAAGAATAAATCTAACAATGGGTGCAGATCCTAGACGAGGTCTGAATTCCTTGAACATGTATGCACTACCAAAGGATCCTAAAACAAAGCCAATAATTTCAGGCCGCAAGTATTGCACTGCTAAGGCCCTATGCAAGCCGAGGGCACCTGCCATATCCCGGACAAAACAGGCAACACAAACACCCATATTTGCAGGATTCCCCCAGAATTGCAATAATGAAGCCAAAACACCGATTATCCCACCAACACTGATAATTCCCCATTTAGTTGCTAATATGTTTCTCATTGATTTCCTCCCCATATATTCTCCCACATAATTAAATTTAAAAATTATTATGGTATTAAAGCATGTACATTTATAGTATAATCCCAATTACTAGGAAGTTGAAATAAGATTTCTTAATGAGAAAACGTCCTTTATTGATAATTATAATTGTTTGACAATTGTTCTGGAAACAAAACAACATAGCAACTACTATAGTGTTAGGTTCCTCAAATTGATACCTAGGGTCAAAGCAAGTAGTAGGTATCCGCCGAGCCCCAAAAGCAGGCTAGCCGTTATACGCAATAAATTAGGGAGCCCTAAAGCCATCAGAGGTGAATATGTTCTATTTAAAATATAGACCATAAAGACACAACATAGCATGGGCTTTAATGCAATATCCATCATATTAAATTTTTTACAAAACATCTGCTCTAACTTGCTTATACTTATACAAACAGCAATGCTTGAAGCTGTAATTAACGCAATAGCATATCCATATATACCTGACAAAGTTTTTGCTACAAGAATATATAATATGGCATTAGTTATAAAAAAACTTCCTATAGAAGTGACAATTGGTGTCACATTATTTCCCATGCCCCTAAGGACGGCAATTAGAGCACTTTCTGTATAAAAAAACGGAATACCTGCCGCAAATCCAATAATAAGGTTTCCCAACTCTAGGCCGGGAAAGAGCAGGTCTGCTACGGGCTTTGAAAGGGCAATAAAAAAACCCGTCACCGCAAAGGAAAAAAAAGAAGAGAAAAACAAGGCCCGCTGTGAAAGCCTAAAAGCATAATCAGCTTTGCCCATAGATAGGGCTTTAGAGATTTGCGGAATAATATTAGATGCAAGTGCTCTGATAAATAATGAAGGGAAAAACAGCAGGGGTAAAACCATACCTGAAGTCTTACCATATACGCCAAGGGCTTCTGCTGACGAAAGGCCCGACAATACAAGGCTTTTAGGGACTAAAAGTGCCTTTACGAAAGTAGATAAGGAGTTGACTATCCGGCTAAAGGAAACGGGTATGGCAATTGTAATGATATCTTTTATTTTCCCTAAGGAAATATTTTTTTTGTGAATTCTATAGGCACAAGTGCTTTTGGCAAAGAATATGTAAAGTAAACACAGTGAAACAAATTCACTCACTGTCAGGGCGGAGACTGCACCACGGGTTTCTCCCTCAAATTGTAGCAAAATATTTGTTTTAACTATATATGCCCCAAATAAAGTCCGAAACACACATTCGGATATATTTGACCACAGAACAGGTGTATTGTATTGGATTCCAAAGAAGTACCCCTTTATTACTGATGAGTACCCCACAAATACTGCGGCCGGTAGTACTATAAGCAGTAATCTTGAGTTTATAAACTGAGAAAGGCCTATTAGAAAGATTAAACCAAATAATGATAGAATGGTTGTGAGGCCAAAAGCCGATGAAACAAGTAAGGTGTTTTCCAAAGTATTGTTCCTGTCATTTTCGGCAACGAGTTTTGAGACTGATACAGGAATCCCCGCAGTTATTACTGTTATGGCAGTGCCGAAAAACGCAAGCGTCTGCTGGTAGATCCCCATAACTTCAGGGCCAAGATGTTTTGCTAAAACAAGTCTATAAAAAAAACCCATTGTGCTTGTTAAAAAATTAGTGGCCGCCAAAAACACTACATTTGCCGCCAAATGGTCCATTTTAGTCAACTTCCCTTCTTGGCTTATGTATTAATACACTATTCGGCAGGCCCCTATTTTTATGATGATGCTAAAATTTCATTTTTTATGGAAAAAATATAACTATTATGGTAGAATAAAGTAGAGAATAGACCGCGGGAGGAACATTCCTATGAAAAAGTTTCTATATGCAATTTTAGCGGTTTTTATTGTAGTTATATTGGCAGGATGTAATGCAGAATCTACCACGATTGAACCAATTTCCGCAGCCGGTGACATTGCACCGACTTCATCCAAAGAGATTGCTACGGTTTTTTTTATAAAAAACGGATACCTAGTCCCTGTATCTTTTAGTATTGATGCCCACATAGCACAACCGGATCTAATCATTAAAACATTGTTTTCAGAGAGTACTCCGAAGGGATTTGAAAATAAATTAGCTAACACGAGAGTAAACAGCTTCGAAATAAATGGTGATACAGTATCGATTGATGTTTCAAGTGAGGCCTTTCAAGGAGACAAAGCATATTTAGCGGAAAATCAGATTATCTATACACTGACGGAATATGATAATATTTATAAAGTGAACATAACTGTTGCCGGCAAACCATATAGAACCCAACAGGCAAGACCACCCTTTATCAATTTAAAAAACCCGGAAGAATATAGTAAAGACAAAGAGAATCCAGAAGAACTAGCCAAATATTTAAAAATTTATTATGCTGACCAGGCTAAGGAATATTTAGTCCCCATTACGGTGAAATCCGACAAGCTCAAAGTAAAAGCAGAAAACGACAGTGGTAGTTCCAAGATCAAAACAGAAGAAAAAGCCAGGGCAGCCTTGTTGCATTTAATTGAGGGGGCCGGCAAAATAAAGGGTTTGGAGTTGCTTGATGGGAAAATGATTAAAAGCCTGAAGATAGATGATGGTATAGCTGTTATTGACTTGGATTGTCTTTATATTACCAAATTCAGCAATGAGACTCGGTACGCAGAAATTGCGGTAGAGTGTGTTGTAAGAACACTGACCTCCATAGACGGAATTGAAAAGGTACAGTTTTTGGTTGGCGGTGTACAGCGGGGCTACGTGACTGGCAATATCAACATCAACAACCCTATAGAACCTAGTAAATGGTTCA
>CAYMGK010000047.1:0-11114 GCA_964389965.1 uncultured Clostridia bacterium
CTAATAAAGGCAATACCCATGCCTTTAAAACATGCCATGGGCGCGGGTATCGGAATGTTCATAGCATTTATAGGTCTCACAAATGCCGGTATTGTAGTGGGAAGTGAGGACACCTTTTTGGATCTTGGTAATCTAACAGAATCAGGTCCATTATTAGCTGTTATAGGACTTGTTATAATGGCGATTTTGGTAGCAAGAGGGGTTAAGGGTGGTATTTTACTTGGTATTTTAATAACAACTGTTATTGGTATACCTATGGGCATAACACAGCTTCCCAAGAGCTTAATATCCCCTCCGCCGAGTTTAGCAGCTACAATGTTTAAGCTGGATATTTTGAGTGTTTTGAAGTTCTCTTTATTTCCAGTGATATTTTCACTGTTTTTTACAGATATGTTTGACTCAATCGGAACTTTTGTAGGAGTGGCAAGCCGCACAGGAATGATAGACGAGGAAGGTAACCTTGAGCGAGGAAGTAGGGCGCTTTTTGTTGACTTTATAGGTACTGTCCTAGGCTCACTCATGGGTACAAGCACTATTACCACATATGTAGAATCAACTGCAGGTGTTACTGAAGGTGGAAGAACAGGTCTTACATCTGTAGTTGTAGCCATACTGTTTGCGGCAAGTGTGATTTTTTCACCAATCGCTTTAGCGGTACCCGGTGAGGCAGTTGCCCCGGCGCTTATTATGGTTGGTGTTTTCATGGCTACTAGCTTAAATAAAATAGATTTTAGCGATTTTTATGAAGCTTTTCCGGCTTTTTTAACTGCTATTTTAATGCCTCTTTCCTATAGTATATCTTTTGGACTTGCCATAGGATTTATAGCATATGCGGCTTTAATGCTATTAGCCGGAAGGGGAAAAGAAGTGCATTGGATAATGTATTCCCTTGCTTTCATATTTATACTTTACTTTGCTTTTATTAGGTAAATGAACCACTATACTTAACCAAAATGGCAGGTGAAGAAGGACATTGATATTTACCTTCTATACCTGCCATTTCTACCTCTGAAAATACGGTTAAAGACCGCTCTCTTAAAACTATTTAACCTATTTAAGCAGGAATATCGGCCGGGCTTGTTGAAATATAGATAACTGAAATAATATATTATTTTGATATGATAGGGAGTGTTAAGTATGTCCAGATTTGTGCTCACTTGTTGTTCTACCTCAGACATGCCTTATGAATATTTTAAAAAAAGGGAGATACCTTTTGTAACATTTCATTTCACTATGGATGGGAAGGTATATCCAGATGACTTGGGTCAAACTATGTCCTTTGAGGAATTTTACAGTAGGGTTGAGAAAGGAGCAATGCCAACTACATCTCAAGTAAATGTAGGGCAATTCATAGACTTTTTTGAACCCTATTTAAAAGACTCAAAAGATATACTGCATATTTCCTTCTCTTCAGGTCTATCAGGCTCATATAATTCAGCCTGTATAGCAAGGAAGGAGTTATTATCAAAGTATCCTCAGAGGAAAATCATGTTGGTTGATTCTTTAGCAGCTTCATCGGGCTATGGGTTGCTTGTTGATTTGGCTGCGGACATGCGGGATGGTGGTGCAACGATCGAACATGTGCATACATGGGTGGAAGGCCACAAACTAAATGTCCATCATTGGTTTTTTTCAACTGATTTGACTCACTATAAGCGCGGTGGTCGCATATCGGCAACATCAGCGATTTTGGGAAATTTATTGAATATATGCCCACTTTTGAATGTTGATAGTGAAGGTAAATTAACCCCCCGTGCTAAAATCCGTGGAAAAAAACAAGTTATTAAAGAAATAGTGGAGAAAATGAAAGAACATGCAGAAGACGGTCTGGATTATTCAGGCAAATGTTTTATTTCCAATTCTGCATGTTATGAAGATGCACAGAAAGTGGCTGACTTGGTTGAAAAAAACTTTCCCAATTTAAATAGTCCAGTAATGATAAACAGTGTTGGCACAGTCATAGGATCCCATACGGGTCCCGGTACAGTTGCGCTATTTTTTCTCGGTGACAAACGGGTTAATTAAAAAAACATTTAGGGGCACTTAAAAACCCTTCAATGTGGTTAAAATAACCCACCATTTATAGGTGGCATGGATAATTTATTGCAAATTGTAACAAAAACAATTTGACTTCTAGTCAATATCAGCGGGAAAAACCACTTTCATTTGCCGCCTAGCTTCATCTAGTACTTGCATTACCGATAGGGAAAGCTTATGTGAATTTATACTTGACTGGATTTTTCCCGTTTTTATAAGATCAATAAATTCCTTCGCCTCATAATACATTTCATCTGATTTTTGAGATTTACTCACATTTTGTATTTTGCCATCCCTGTAGTGTATTGCAATTTTTTTGGGTATTACAGCATTGTCTATGGTTATGCTGCCTTTTTCCCCTTGGATTTCACTTGGCATTACTGAATCCGTGATTTTTGAATGGATTACGACTGCCTCCATATTATCGTATTTTAAGCAAAGGGTGCCTTGACCATCAACTCCAGATTCAAGTATAGTGCAACTAGCAACGATGTCCTTGGGTTTGCCAAAAAAATATATAATTGGATAAACACAATATACCCCTATATCCATAAGAGAGCCGGTTGAAAACTTCGGATTAAATATATTTGTTTTTTGGCCCTGCCTGTATCCGTCATACCTGGAAGAATACTGGCAAAGGTTAGAGACTACCCTTCGGATCTTACCTATTTTATGTAGGTTTTCTTTTACTGCATTAAAATTAGGCAAAAAAGTGGTCTTCATTGCCTCCATAAGTAGGACTTTATTGTTCTTGGCAACTTTGATCATTTCCATTACTTCTTTACAATTAGACGCTAAGGGTTTTTCACATAGGACATGCTTTTGGTTGTTTAAAAACAGAATAGATTGCTTTTTGTGTAGTGAATTTGGGCTAGCTATATAAACAGCATCTATCGACTTACTTTCGGCCATTTCGTTTAAATCTGTAAATATATTTTCAACTAGGTATTTTCCGGCAAACTGTTGGGCCCTTTCCTTAGTCCGAGAATATACGGCATTAAGCCTAAAGCCTTTGTTAAGGCTTGCCCCTCTTATAAATGCATCTGTGATCCAATTAGTACCGACAACACCGAATCTTATCATAACCGTTCCCTTCCTTTACCCCATGATTAGACACTAACTCTTTATTAGTTATTGTCTGTGGTTCTTTGTATGAAAGTCATAATTATCATACATCAGTAAAGACTTTAGTTCAATTATTTTTTTAGTACACATCTGTTATTTAAAACATCATTGATTCCAGTGCGAAAACTCTTTTAACATTATAGTCGTCATTGCGAAATAAAATTTATTATAATATAATATACCAAGATAACCCTATGCACTACTGAAAGGAGCAGACAATGCAAAAAAGAGTTCAAAAACAGGTCTCAAAAGTTGATTATCGGCTTTTATATAAAAAACAAATATTGGATTTCTTAGGGTCTTTAAAAAATAAGGAACATACAGTAGGGCAAATGGAAGAGTCAATGAAAAAGCTTTTCCGCCTTGGAAAACAAGTAGTGCCTATTTGCTTGGCCGGTCTTAGGCAAAATGATGAAGAATTGGCACCTATTCTGTGCTATGCATTGGAATTTGCCGATGATTACAGTGTCGTTGAACCTTTACTGGATATACTACTCAGATCCAATGTCTCTGATCGCATAAAAGCGAGAATATTAGCCGTGCTAGCACATTATGGAATAGATGCAGGCGAACTTCCACTTGAAATAATAATGGAGAATTTCGACAAAATGGCATCTGATTCTATGGACGAAATGCTAGAAGACATAGAAGAAGATCCATTTCTAATACCCTATATTTTAGATGACCTTGACGAGTTTACTTTGGAAACGAAGCTGGCATACATAGAGGATTTGGGGATGCAAAAAGACGAAAGGTCCATCCCACTTTTAGAGATACTTGCATCAGTGGACGATCCACCGGTGGTTTACGAAGCAGTAAAAGCCTTAGGTCGGATAAAGACTGGTGGAGCGCTGTATGTTTTAAATAAATTAGCAGCGAAAACTACCGATAAGGATATGAAAAAACATATTGATCGTGAAATTCTCAGACTGAAATTCAACAGCATAACTGAGGAACACTTTGAACCTTGGGAGAGACTTGAAGACCCTTCAAAGATATTTTTTTCATCCATTGATGGTACCGGGAGTTGGACATTGTGGGTGGCGTGGGAAAACCCCTTTGAAAGTGGGAAATTGAGTTTTATGAATCTACTTGTAAGTACTGACTCCGGAATAAAAGACTGCTGGGGAGTAACCCATATGTCTGAACAGGAATTTGATTCTTCAGTAAAAAAGTATTCAAAGACGGCAGTCGTAACAAGGTGTGATTTAGATTATGCTTCTACACTATTAGCTGACGCACAGTTTTTGAGTAAAAATAAGGACAACCCCATACCCTATCAATTTTATTTTTGGCGGTTTTTACTTGAGAGAAGCCACTGTATAAAATGTGAACCTTATTTTCCACAATTTCCGGCCTTTAACCTAAAATCAATAGAAAAAAATGATGATTACCTTAAAAACTCCTTTGACTTGTTTAATTATAAATCTTTTAATAGTTGGTTTATAGCACATCCTAGGGTTTATGATTATGCTGAGGAAAACAAATCTCAAAAAGGGTTTTTAATTAAAAAGATGACATACAAAAAAGTTGAAAAACTCTTTTCAAAGTTTACAAAAGAGCTCATTGAACCTAATGTGAATAGGATAAAACGCATGCTTGAACTTTCGGCAGACTTTCTTAATAGAGCCGGGCAAACAGAACAGGCCAAAATCACATTATGTGCTTTTTTGCATATGGATACAAAACCCTTATACCACAACCCTTTTGTACAAAGAATTATTATTGAGAGTATTAAAATAGCACTTAATAACATGAAGAATGGTTTTGACATGCGAGTAAATCCCAATGATTTTGAATAAAGAGCCACTACGGATAAAAAATAAGGAGGTACAATATGAGAAAAAATTTCTTTTTCACTTCAGAATCTGTTACAGAAGGCCATCCGGATAAAGTATGCGACCAAATAGCCGATGCCATTCTCGACTCAATTATAGATAAAGATCCCATGGCAAGGGTTGCCTGTGAAATAGCTGTTACCACAGGCTTAGTGTTGATTATAGGTGAGATTACTACCGGGTGTTATGTGGATATTCCTAATATAGCTAGGGATACCATCAGGGAAATAGGATATACTCGCGCTAAATATGGTTTTGACAGTGATACCTGTGCCGTAGTAACAAGCATAAATGAGCAATCGCCGGATATAGCTATTGGTGTAAACCACGCATATGAAGTGCGGAAAAGTGCAGATACTTCCGATGAAATAGATAGAACAGGTGCCGGCGATCAAGGTATGATGTTTGGGTATGCGGTAAACGAAACACCAGAACTTATGCCTATGCCGATTTCTCTTGCACATAAACTTGCAAAAAGGTTGGCAGATGTGAGAAAGGACGGTATATTGCCATTTTTACGGCCTGATGGCAAAACACAAGTGACGGTTCAATATAAGGATTCAAAGCCTGTGAGAGTAGACAAAATAGTGGTTTCGGCACAGCATAAAGCCAGTGTGAAAACACAGACTTTGGAAGAGGGTATTACAGAAGAAGTTATAAAAAAGATCATCCCAAAACATCTAATTGATAAAAACACCCAAATTTTTATTAATCCCACAGGGCGATTTGTTGTAGGGGGCCCTCAAGGTGATTCCGGTGTCACGGGGCGCAAGATTATGGTTGATACTTACGGTGGTTTTGCAAGACATGGTGGAGGGGCCCTGTCCGGCAAGGACCCCACGAAAGTAGATCGCTCTGCCGCTTATGCTGCCAGATATGTAGCTAAGAATATTGTTGCCGCAGAACTTGCACATAGATGTGAAATCCAGCTAGCATATGCCATAGGTGTATCAAGACCGGTGTCTATAATGGTGGATACTTTTGGTACAGGCATTTTGCCTAATGAACAAATTGAAAAACTGGTAGCAGAAAACTTTGATCTCAGGCCAGGTGCAATTATACGGGATTTGGATCTTAGAAAACCTATGTATAGACAAGTGGCTGCTTACGGCCACTTCGGTCGTGGTGAATTAGCACTTACCTGGGAAAAAACCGATAAAGCGCAGATTTTGCGAAAACAAGCTAGCAGCCTTTAAAGGCTGCTTTTTTCCACATTACTTTAGGAAGAAGAATTGCCACAAGTTTTACATAAGGGACTTTTTAATACTATATTCACTGTTATTTTGTGTAAAAAAGAAGGGAAATTTGACAGTAATATAGAATATATGTGATACATTAAAATAAGAAGTATCGGGGTTTTTTTATGAATAATACCAGAATGGATATTAAACATTTGGATAAGGTAGTAAATTCAACAATTAGTGCAATAGAAAAAGGGCAAAAAGAGATTTTCAGTATATTCGAACATGCCAAGCACGAATGTGAACGTATCGAAAAAGAGCTATCAGAACTGAGGGTGAAGGTCAAGGCTGTAATAGATCAAGTCGACAGCCTGGTTAAACTTGAGGAAGCCGCTAAATTCAAGCTAATGACAGTGAGCCGGGATTTCGAAAAACACTCGGAAGAAGAAATAAAAGAAGCCTATGAAGAGGCTAAAGAAATACAAATACGCCTTTCGCTAAAACGTCAGATTGAGGCCCACCTTAGGGAAAAACGGGATGAGTTGGAACGAAACCTTAAAAGCATGCTTAATATATTCAAACAATCGGAGCATTTGACGATGCAGCTAGGAGTGGCACTGGGTTATCTTAGGGGCAATTTAAAAGATGTCTCAGGTCACATCTCTGATATAAATGAAAGGCGCAATCTCGCTGCCCAAATAATAAAAGCTCAAGAAGAGGAACGGCGGCGTGTGGCTAGAGATATTCATGATGGACCTGCCCAGACATTGGCGAATATAGTAATCCAGACGGAAATTTGCGAGCGACTTATAGAAAAAGATTTAGCAGAGACCAAAAAAGAACTAAAGGGGCTTAAACGTATTGTTCGATCATCTTTACAAGAGCTTCGAAATATTATATTTAACTTAAGACCATCCTCATTAGACGATTTGGGCCTTCAAGGTGTGGCGAAACGGTATTGCGAAGAATTTGAAGAAGAGACCAATATAAAGACGGATTTTCACATTTTTGGAGATAAAACTAGAATCCATCCAGATATTGAGGTGACACTTTTTAGAGTATTACAGGAAGCCCTTACGAATGTGAAGAAACATTCAAAGGCGAAAAATTGCACCGTAAAACTTGAATTTGCTAAAGAAATGGTGAATCTAGTTGTGACAGATGATGGAATTGGTTTTAAAGTATATGGGGAAAATGGAAAATATATCGAAGGACATTTTGGTATTATGACCATAAAAGAGAGGGTTGCCCTTATCGACGGTTCTTTCAATATCGAATCAGAACCGAACAAAGGGACAAAAATATTCACAAATGTTCCCCTTACACATAATACAGAGAGGAGAATTTAGCTTTGGAGACAATCACTGTAATGCTTGCTGATGACCATGTGCTTGTTAGAAAAGGTCTTAAAAAGATTCTTGAGATGGAGGAAGATATTGAAGTCATTGGTGAAGCCGGCGATGGCAATGAGACTATTGAGAAGGTGCTTGAAAAAAAACCACAAGTGTTATTACTGGACATAAATATGCCTAGACTTAACGGTATTGAAGTGACTAAGGCTTTAAAGAAACAAAAAGTTGATACTCAAATTGTCATTTTAACAGTCTACGATGACAGGGAATATCTTTTAGAACTCATAAAACTTGGGATAGCAGGATATGTACTAAAAGATATAGAACCACAAGGGCTAATTGAAGCAGTAAGAAGTGCAAATCAAGGTGAGACTTACATACAACCAAATCTTACACAGGCGTTGGTTGCCGAATATAACCGACTTACACGACCAGTGCCCAGTCATGGAGTGAAAAAGAATCTTACAGCAAGGGAAAAAGAGGTTTTAGCACATATCGCTGAAGGTATGAGTAATGGGGAGATTTCCTGTAAGTTAAATATTAGTGAGAAAACCGTAAAAAACCATGTTAGCAGTATATTGCGCAAACTTAATTTAATGGATCGGACTCAAGCGGCGGTTTTTGCAATTAGAAACAAGCTTGTTTAATCAGTCACAGATTCTTACTTCCCCGAATAGTATATATCCTAAGATATTTTTAGGAAGTAATAGGGGGAAGGGCATTGATGCAAGAGGTTTTCTTATCCAGTGAGGGAATACTTATATTTCTCATAGTATCAGCTACTATTGGTATAATATATTGTTTTTATAAAGCAAGCCTGTCAAATGTTGCTGACGAAAAAAACCTAAAATCGGCAGTCGTTATTTTTATACAAAATACACAAACTGAAATAGAGGGATTCGTAAGGAACTATTACAATCGGAAAGTAGGCCATGAAAGATTATGGGTCGTCGATTGCGGTTCAAAGGATCAAACCCCGCAAATACTTGAAAGACTTTCCCGGAAATACCCAGTAAAACTAATTTTTTTGACTGATATGTCCATTGTAAAATGCATGCAAAAAGCCCTAATGTATATTGATGCTCAAGTTATGTTGTTTGTAAATGGCATAGATTTAGAGTATAAAGATATTCTAAAATTGGTAAACCAGCAATATATTGAAGAAAAATGTCAAAATAGGTCTAAACACCTATGAAAAATAGGACAACCGGGGGATACCAGATTTTACTATTATGTCGTATAGTAATTCACGAAAGCCCTATTTCTTCTTAAATGATTTACCCCTTAGTTCTTTTTAAGCCCCCCTTTCTTTCGTGGTTAGACCCTGAAAGTAAGGGTCTTTTTTTTTTACTTTAAATTTTAATATGCCAAAGAATAAAACCTACAGAAACATAGCGGTTGCAGGTATTTCCGAAAAATGTTAAAATTAATCAAACAGGCTTACTATTTATTATGGAGTGCAGAATATGGAAGAAATAGAAGGTACAGTGGAAAGGATCACATATTACAATCAAGAGAACGGCTTTACAGTGGCCAAATTAGCCGTAAAAGACGATGTGGATGTAATAACTGCAGTCGGTTATTTTCCAACTCTTGAGGTCGGAGAAGTACTAAGACTCAAGGGAAATTGGACAATACATAAAGACTATGGACACCAGTTTGAAGTTGGGTTCTATGAGACTGTCGTGCCTGCTACAGTAAAAGGCATTGAAAATTATTTAGCATCTGGAGTAATTCGCGGTATAGGAGCTGTGACAGCAAAAAAGATTGTGGAAAGATTCGGAGAAAAGTCCCTTGAGGTCCTCAGTAATTCACCTAAGGAACTTTTAAAAATCTCCGGCATCGGTGATAAAAAGCTGAGCGTGATAACTGAATCTTTTGAAGCACAACAGGAAACTAGAGATATCATGCTCTTTTTACAACAATACGGCATTGGTCCTAATATCGCCGTGCGAGTATATAAAAAATACAAAAACAAGGCCATCCAAATATTAAAAGACAACCCCTATCAGCTTGCAGATGAAGTATATGGCATCGGATTTAAAACAGCTGATCGCATTGCGCAAAAAATGGGCATTGAACACGATTCCCTTGAACGATTATGTGCCGGCTTAAAATATGTGATGTCTGTGGCAGCTGATAATGGCCATGTTTTTTTGCCCGTATCTGAGCTTATGGACAATGCTATTAAACTCTTAGAAGTTGAAACCGGACTTTTAGATCAAGCCCTTCTGGCCCTTGAAGAAAAGGAAGACATTTCAATGGAAAGGACTTGGGGCAGTGATGATGTGTATTTGACTGCCTTTTATCACTCGGAAAAGGCTGTAGCTCGTAGACTTTTTTTATTATCCGCGATGTTAGATAAAACACTTGACATTAATGATGAGGATATAGATGAGATAGAGGTACACTGTGGTATAAAATTGGCTCAACGGCAGCGGGAAGCCCTTGAAAAAGCCGCTAATTGTGGAGTTTTGGTGATTACAGGCGGTCCAGGCACTGGAAAGACAACAACAATTCAAAGCCTATTGGAGTTTTTTAAAAGGCATGACTTAAAAGTTGCATTGGCGGCTCCCACAGGTCGAGCTGCAAAGCGTATGATGGAAGCTTCAGGTATGAGGGCAAAGACCATCCACCGGTTACTTGAATATAAGGCCCGGGAAGGTGGAGGTATGGCCTTTAATAAAAACCTAAACAAGCCCTTGACCGTAGATGTTATCATTATAGATGAAATGTCCATGGTTGATATTGTGCTTATGTACCACTTATTACAGGCAATCAAACTCGGAGCTCGACTGATTTTGGTAGGTGATAAAGATCAGCTACCATCTGTTGGCCCAGGAAGTGTTTTAAGTGAAATAATAAAAAGTGACAAAATTCCTGTAGTGGAACTTGACGAAATTTTTAGGCAGGCACAGGAAAGTATGATTGTAGTCAATGCCCATAGGGTAAACAAAGGCTATTTACCTTATCTTAATGTAAAGAACAAGGATTTCTTTTTCGAACAGGTTCTTTCACCGGAAGAAATACTTGAAACCATCTTAGAACTTACAAAAAATCGGTTACCTAAATACGGAGATTTTAAACCAATGGAGGATATACAGGTGTTGACACCTATGAGAAAAGGTATAATAGGTGTTATAAATCTCAATGCTAAATTACAAGCACTCCTAAACCCACCTAATCAACATAAGCAAGAATGTCGCTATCGCTCATATATTTTCCGTGAAGGCGATAAAGTCATGCAGGTTAAAAACAACTACGATAAAAAGGTATTTAATGGCGATTTAGGCTTCATTTCTGAAATTGATGATGAGGGTAGAATCCATGTGACTTTTACCGATGAATGGCATGAGCGAGAAGTAATTTACCAAGGTCAGGAGATAGAAGAACTCATCCATTCTTATGCAATGTCAGTACATAAAAGTCAAGGCAGTGAATTCCCTGTTGTCATAATGCCTATCACAACTTCCCATTATGTGATGTTACAGCGCAACTTGTTATATACTGCAATCACCCGGGCAAAAAGACTATTAGTACTTGTGGGAACAAAACAGGCTCTTTTCATATCCATACGCAAC
>CAYMGK010000048.1:0-7725 GCA_964389965.1 uncultured Clostridia bacterium
TCCCAGCTGAGCTATCCGCCCAAAGACAATACCTAGTATACATTAGAATTGAATCGGTGTCAAAAATCATAAAATGTTATTATTAGGCTTTATTCCCTCTATACATCAAGTATCTTTATGTTGCTTTGTTTATCAATTCCACTGTTAAAAGATTTACAAGCCTTGTGTAAGCTCTGCGGCTTTGTAAGTAAATTATACAAATGTATTGATGAATTGTCAAGTACAGCATTTTTTTTTGGGGATTTTCCCAGTATCTATAATAATCCGCTTTTAAGGAAATACTATGTATAAATGGTGTTTATAATAAAAAAATCAAAGTGGAGGGAATATCTTATGAGATTTAATCCCTACATATTCCGTCAGTATGATATAAGGGGTGTTGTAAAAAAGGATATAGACGAGGATTTTGCAAAGAGGCTTGGTAAGGCTTTTGGGACTTATTCTAGGAAAAACGGTGAGAGCAAGGTCATGGTCGGCAATGACAACAGAGCATCTTCCCCTTCTTTAAAAGAGGCAACTATTGAGGGGCTTTTGTCAACTGGGTGTGATGTTGTGGATATAGGGACTGTCGTAACACCTATATTTTATTTTGCTAGAATTTATCATCATGTAAATCCTGGCATAATTATCACTGCAAGTCATAACCCGGCAGAATTCAATGGTTTTAAAATAGCTTTTGGTCCTGGCACAATATATGGGGACGAAATACAAAATCTAAGGTCAATGATGGAAAAAGGTGATTTTTCTTCTGGAAGCGGTAGACTGATGTATAAAGATCCTGTGGAAAATTATATGGATATGATCTGTGAAAAAATAAAGCTGGAAAAAAGGCTTAAGGTTGGCATAGATTGTGGCAATGGAACTGCCTCCCTCTTTGCAGAGGGGCTTTTCACCCGTTTAGGTGTTGATGTTTTCCCAATTTATTGTACTTCTAATCCAACTTTCCCCAACCATTTTCCCGATCCGGTTAAACCTGAGAATTTAATGGATTTAAGGGATTTGGTATTGAAAGAGGAGCTAGATTTAGGTATTGGCTTTGATGGGGATGGTGACCGCATAGGGGCTGTTGATGATAAGGGCAATATAACGTACGGTGATATGTTGATGATCCTTTACTGGCGTGAGATAATGCCAAAATACCCTGGTACTACAGCTATCGTTGAAGTCAAATGTTCACAGGCCCTTGTAGATGAAATAAAGAAACTTGGCGGCAGACCTATATTCTACAAAACTGGCCATTCTTTAATAAAGGCCAAAATGCGGGAGATCGGTGCTGTATTTACGGGGGAAATGTCGGGTCACATGTTTTTTGCCGATGAGTTTTATGGTTTTGATGATGCTCTATATGCTGCTGCCAGGCTATTTAGAATTTTGTCCAAGTCAAAATATAAACTATCGAAGCTATTGGCAGATGTGCCAAAATATTATTCAACACCTGAAATTCGTGTGCCCTGTCCTGATGAGGAAAAAGCTGATAAGGTCGAATCTGTAAAACGTTTTTTTAAAGATGATTACAATATAATTGATATAGATGGTGCTAGGGTAGTGTTCCAAGATGGCTGGGGGTTAGTGAGAAGTTCCAATACAGGTCCAGAACTAATTGTACGCTGTGAAGCAAAAACCCAGGAGGGGCTTGAGAATATAAAAGCAAAGGTACAGGAAGCACTACTGCCTTTAGAACTTTTCACATCGGAGTATCATGTAACCTCAGTATAAAAAAAACTTACGACATACTACCCCTTCCAGACAAGGCTATCTTTATTTCTAAAGCCTAGCCCTAGAATACATGACTGGCTTTAGGGGAAGTTGTCATAAGTTTTTTTTAACGGGACTTTCTATATTGTTTAGCCCACTTTTTACATTTAAAACCCTAGTTTGTCCCCCAAGTAATTTTTCACTTCATCCATCTGAATCCTGTCCTGTTTCATTGTATCCCTATCTCTTATGGTAACTTTGTTGTCTTTGAGACTGTCGAAGTCTACTGTTATAGCATAGGGGGTCCCTATTTCATCCTGTCTGCGGTAGCGTCTTCCGATACTGCCGGTATTATCATATTCCACGTGATAGTATTTACAAAGATTTCTGTACACATTTCGGGCCAAGCTGTCAAGGGGTTCTTTTTTGGAAAGGGGTAAAACTGCACATTTTATAGGTGCCATCTCTGGTTTAAAGCGAAGTACTACCCGGGTATCACCTTTGACTTCTTCTTCATCATATGCATCACTTAAAAGAACTAATATGGCCCTATCAGTACCCAGTGAGGGTTCCACCACATATGGGATTATTTGTTTGTTTTCAACCTGATCAAAATAGCTCATTGTCTTGCCGGAGTACTCCATATGCTTTGATATATCGTAGTTTGCCCTATTTGCAATACCCCATAACTCGCCCCAGCCGAAGGGAAACTTGTATTCTAAATCAGAGGTCTTTTTTGAGTAATGTGAGAGTTCTTCAGGGGTATGATCCCTCATCCTTAATTTTTCTTTTTTTACCCCTAATGATACGAAAAAGTCTATCATGAATTGGCGCCAGTATTCAAACCATTCCTCATCTTCTCCGGGTTTCACAAAAAACTCCAGTTCCATTTGCTCGAATTCCCGTGTCCTAAAAATAAAATTGCCCGGTGTTATTTCGTTTCTGAAGGCCTTTCCCGCCTGGGCTATGCCAAAGGGAAGTTTCATTCTACTGGAGTCAAGTACATTTTTGAAGTTGACAAATATGCCCTGGGCTGTCTCAGGTCGTAAGTACACAATGGAGCTGGAGTCCTCTATAGCACCTTGGTGTGTCTGGAACATCAGGTTGAACACCCTTGCATCTGTCCAGGCTATATTGCCGCAGGTAGGGCATTTGATTTTATTTTCATGGATAATTTTTGTCAGTTCTTGAACACTTCTGCCTTCAACATGCATATCAAGGGAATCTTCTATAATATGGTCCGCACGAAATCTTGATTTGCACTGTTTGCAGTCAATCAGGGCATCATTGAAGCCTGCTACATGACCTGAGGCCTCCCATACTCTTGGGTGCATTAGTATTGCACTGTCCAACCCTACTACATCGTCCCTTTCATGCACTACTTTTTTCCACCAATATTCTTTGATATTCCGCTTGAGTTCTGCTCCCAAAGGCCCATAGTCCCAAGTGTTTGCAAGGCCCCCATATATATCGGAACCTTGAAATATAAAGCCCCTCCGTTTACATAGTGATACTATTTTGTTCATGCTTTTTTCATTATCTTGTGCCACTGAATTTCCTCCCTTTGTAATTGAAAATACCAAAAACCCCTAGACCATGATTTGGGTCTAGGGGTCCTTTTTTCAAGGACGGTTCCACCCTAGTTGCAGCGTGCTCGCCGCCACTCTAGAAATCCGTATTTAGTCAGGTTATACTAAAATCCTCTGTTCCCAGATCTTTTTTTTTGCCATAGGGCTTACACTGGCCCCTACTCGCTGTACGCAGTGAAAAAAGACCACCAGAGACTTTAGATAGAATATATACCATTGATTTAGTTAAGTCAAGGACCGTGTGTGCAAATAATATTAAAGTTTTTTGTATTCTATAAAGCCTTCGGCCAAATCATCTGGATCTATTATGATATCCAGGATGGCGGGTTTTCCTGATTCGTTTGCCTTTAATGCACGCTCTAGGGCGTGGCGTATTTCGGCAGGTTCTTTTACCTGCTCACCGTAACAGCTATATGCTTGGGCCATTTGAACAAAATCCGGCTGCACTTTGTAATCTGTTGCAATATACCGATCACCTAAAGCCTTCTGCCCTAATTTCGGCCATCCAAGGCTAAAACTATTTAAAATAATCCAAGTGACTGGAGCAGCATACTGCACAGCTGTGGGCACATCTTGATTGTACATCTGAAATGCCCCATCCCCAGTTACACATACGACCTTTTTATCCGGTTGAGCTAGTTTAGCACCAACTGCGCCCATTACTCCGGCTCCCATACAGGTCTGTTCTCCCGGGGCTATGTCCCCATTTCGGTCCAATACTTTGTAATATGGACTGTAATAAGACCAAAGGTCCTGGCTTCCATTTTCATGAACCATAATGGTATTTCTGCCAAAAACTTTATTTATTTCATGGACAACCCGCTTACTCTTTATTGGCACATCTTCACATTCACATTCTTTTTCCACTTTTGCTACATAATTTGCTTTTTCAATGGCATATTCACCATATCTTTTTTCCCATTCTGGTTTTACTTTATCTTTTAGACTATGTAATATCGCTTCTAGGACTAATTTTGCATCACCTATGATGGGCACATGGGGAACCCAGTTGCGGCTTATTTCAAAAGGCTCTATATCTATTTGAATTAATTTGGCCATGTCAGGAAAGAGCTTCCATGCACCTGTCTGAAATTCTTCATTGCGTGAACCCACCGTAATGACTAAATCCGCATTGGCGAATGTGTCCATACCAAGTCTTGTCCTGTATAGACCTACTTGCCCAAAGGATAATGGATGATCTTCTTCTATACTGCCCCTACCGGAAGGGGTAGTCATTATGGGCATGCCCAGTAATTCTGCCATTGCCTTTAATTCATTATGGGCCCCTGAACGGCGGGCTCCACCACCTGCAACTATTACAGGTCGGGAGGCACTTGATATTAGCTTTACTGCCTCAGTGATTTGCTTTGGGTTTCCCCCTGTTCTAAGTTGTCTGACAGAAGGCACATAGTCCGGGATGTTTTCTTTGCCCCTCCCAACCTCCCTTGGGATTTCTATATATATGGGCCCGGGCTGACCGTTTGTAGCCAAAGTAAAGGCTCTGTGAAGGGCCCAGGGAATTTTCTCCGGATATGGGACTCTAATAGCCCACTTAGACACGGGTTTCATGATGCCTAGATGGTCGGTTTCTTGAAAGGCTCCTTTACCGTCTTTATGACCGTCGATACCGGGGCATATGGCTATAACCGGAGCACAGGTAGCCAAAGATTCCAACATAGCCGGTGTTAGATTTGCTATACCGGGTCCCTCACTGGCAAAACACACAGCAGGTTCACCTGCTGTCAGGGAATGGGCCATTGCCATAAAACCACCGGCCGCTTCGTGTCTTACTTGAACTGCCTTAATGGATGGCTCATCAGATAATTAATGACTTTTTCCGGCCCCAATATATCATAAAGGGCATCATATAAGTCGCTGGGGCTGCTTGGCATCCCGTAAACATATTTTATGCCCTCTGCTTTTAATGCCCGGACAACTGCCTGCCATCCTGTCATTATAGTCATATTTTTTCACCTCATTGTAATAGTGGTTTCGCAGCGGAAAACCCTTTTAGTTGAATTTATAATAATCACATCTTATGAATGGGCTTGCCTAGCAGGTCAAAAGCTGCCTCCATAACTGTTTCCGAAAGGGTCGGATGTGCATGGATAGTGTTTGTCAGTTCCTCTGCTGTGCATTCAAGTTTCATGGCAAGGGCCGCTTCCGCAATGAGTTCTGTTGCATTAGGACCTATTATGTGGACTCCTAATATTTCATTGTACTTTGATTCTGTTATGATTTTAACAAAACCATTTCTCTCCCCCATTGTCATGGCTTTACCGCTTGCAGCATATGGGAATCTTCCAAGGTTTAATTTATCTTTATACATTGCCCTAGCTTCTTGTTCTGTCATTCCAACAGATGCTACTTCAGGGGCTGTATACACGCAGTTTGGTATGACTTTATAATCCATCTCTTGTCTTTTGCCAAGTGCATTTTCAACTGCTATTATCCCTTGATGTGATGCCACATGTGCCAACATGGATTTTCCTGTCACATCTCCAATTGCATATATATTATCTATATCTGTCTGAAGGTAGTCGTTCACCTGTATGCCGGTTTTGCCTATATTGAGGCTCATACCTTTGAATATATCCACTACTGGTCTTCTACCTGTTGCCATGAGTACTTTTTCGGATTCCACTGCTTTTATGCCCTCTTTTGTTTCAAAAAGGGTTTGCAATACATGGGCTTTTCCTTTGATTTCTTTTACTTTTGCATCTGTATATATTTTCATACCCTGTGTTTTAAGTTGTTTTTGAAGTTCCCTTGATATTTCTTCATCATGGTTTGGCAGGATATTTGGAAGTAATTCTACTACAGTTACTTCAACACCGAATGTATATATATCCAATCTCAAGACCTATGACTCCCCCGCCTATTATCAGCATTGATGTGGGTAGTTCTTCTAAAAACAGTGCTTCATCACTTGTTATGACATTTGGAAGCTTATAGCCTGGTATTGGCACTATAGTAGGTATTGAGCCTGTTGCAATAATTATATTCTCTGCTGTTATGGTGTTTTCTGTTGCATTATTTAATATTTTTACAGTATTTTTACCCTGTAGGCTTGCTTCACCTTGAAAAACCTTGACACCATTTGCTTTTAAAAGGTTTTCCACACCTCTTGTAAGGGTCTTAACGCTACGGACAGTATTTTTCTGTGTGGTATTCCAGTCTGTTTGTATATTCTCTGCAGTGATGCCAAACCTTTTTGCGCTTTTCATATCTTGTAGCAATTTTGCGCTGTGAATCAGTGCTTTTGTTGGGATACAACCTTTGTTTAAGCAGGTCCCACCTAATTCTTCTTTTTCAATAAGGGCAACTTTAGCATCGCTTTTGCCTGCGTAGATGGCGGCTACATAGCCTCCTGGGCCACCGCCAATGATGGCTATATCGTAATTCAAAATATCACTTCCTTTATATTAGCATGGTCATTGGTTCTTCTAAAATTTGTTTCATTTGTTGAAGGAATTTAGCTCCAACTGCTCCGTCTATTGCTCTGTGATCACAGGATAAGGTGAGATTCATCATTGGTTGTATCTTTATTTCATCATCTATTATCACTGGTTTTTTCATTATTTTGCCCACTGCTAAAATTGCTGTTTCCGGCTGGTTTATAATCGCTATGAAGTTTTCTATGTCGAACATCCCTAGGTTTGTAACAGTGAAAGTGCTGCCCTCGTAATCAACTGGCAGTAATTTTTTGTTTTTTGCCCTTTCCACAAGGTCTGCCGTCTCTTGTGCAATACCACCAAGACCCTTTTTATCCGCATCTTTTACCACAGGCACGATGAGCCCATCATCTAGGGCCACTGCAAGGCCAATATTGATGTTTTGTTTGAGTATTATTTGTTCTTCTGTAAAGCTTGAGTTCACTGTTGGATTAAGTTTTAGGGCGATTGCCGCTGCTTTTATAAGTAAGTCATTATAGGATAGTTTAGCATTATATTGATTTTGTATTTGGGTCTGCAATCTCTTTCTTAGATTGATCGTTTCTGTCATGTCCACATCAAGGGAAAGGTACATATGTGGTGCTGTTTTTTTGCTGTAGGCCATCTTCTCTGCAATAATCTGTCTCATACCAGTCACCGGTATGGTATCTCTTACTGCAAATTCTTCTTTAGTTTGTGCATGTTTTGCTAAAATATCTTGTTTTGTAATTCGCTTATCAGGTGATTTTTGTATTGTCTTTAAATCTATTTGCCGCTCTATAGCTATTTTTTTAGCTACAGGTGTAGCCCGCACTTTACTCTCTTGCAAATACGATATGACATCTTTTTCTACGACCCTACCACCAGGTCCTGTTGGGATAATTTCCGAAAGGTCTATTTGATTTTCCCTTGCTACTCTTTTTGCCGCAGGGGATGCTTTGATTTTGCCCGGGACGGTTTGTTCCGGCTCTTTTACATCTTGTTCTTGATGTAAGGGTTTTGACGTG
>CAYMGK010000048.1:7735-11082 GCA_964389965.1 uncultured Clostridia bacterium
TGGCTGCTGGTTTTTGTGCCAAGATGTCTTTATCTGATTTATCTTGAATTTCAGGAAGTGCTTCATCGGCATCTGCTATTACGGCTATGGGTTCACCTACTTGGACTACGTCACCTTCCTGGACCAATATCTTTCTCATTATTCCTGAAGCTTCGGCTTCATCTTCTATATTTACTTTATCTGTTTGTATTTCCACATATATTTCGCCCTTTTCCACTGGATCACCTTGATTTTTAATCCACTTTACTATGGTACCTTCTGACATTGTGGTGCCTAGTTTGGGCATTTTAACTATAGTGGCCATGAACATCCCTCCTTGTTCTTTATTTTAGTAATTCCTTCACACCTTGCACTATGTCCGGGGTCTGAGGTACGGCGTGTTTTTCCAAGTTTGGATTGTAAGGAATAGGGATGTCAAGACCTGCGAGTCGTTTAATCGGAGCATCCAAATAGTCAAAAGCCTCACTCCCCACAATTCCTGCCGCAATTTCGGCCCCCCAGCCATAGCTTATAGGGTCATCTTCTACTATTATCAACCTTCCTGTCTTTTTAACAGAATCTGCGATTGTCTGTAAGTCAAGTGGCTTTAATGTCACAGGGTCTATGATTTCTGCGTCTATTCCCTGTTGCTCCAGTTCTTTTACCGCCTCAAATGCCCTAGGCACCATAATAGAACCTGCTACTATTGTGATGTCTTTGCCCTCTTTTTTTACATCTGCTTTACCTAAAGGCACCGTGTAATCTCCTTCTGGAACTTCCCCTTTAGTCCAGTAAAGGAGCTTGTGTTCTGCAAACACCACAGGATTGTTATCCCTTATGGCCGATTTTATAAGGCCTTTAACATCATAGGGTGTAGACGGCATAACAACTTTTAAGCCGGGAAAATGTGCAAAGACTGCAGGAAAACTCTGAGAATGTTGTGCTGCTGCTCCTGTACCACTGCCCATGGGCCCACGTATAACCATAGGGACTTGGGCCTTGCCTCCGAACATGTAGCGATTTTTCCCGCCTTGGTTTACAAGTTGATCCATGGCAATTGTGAAAAAATCGAAAAACATAATTTCCGCTACAGGCCTCATACCGCATAGGGCCGCTCCTACAGCGGAACCGGCTATAGCTGCCTCTGAAATGGGAGTGTCTATTATCCGGTCTTCACCAAATTCTTCAAACATCCCTTTTGTAACTCCAAAAGCACCACCGTAGAGACCCACATCTTCCCCTATAATAAACACAGAATCATCTTTTTGCATTTCTTCACTTAATCCTTCTCTTAAAGCTTCTATATAAAGCTTCTCAGCCATTGCTTTCGCCTCCGGTTTTGTTTTTATTTTTAAGCATATACACCTTCCATTATTTCTTCCACTTTGGGTTCAGGACTGTTTAAAGCGTATTCTAGTGCGTCTTTTATAGCCTTTTCAACAGTGTCTTGAATTTCTACTAGCTCAGCTTCTGTTGCCACGCCTTCCTTGACTAGTTTTTCCCCATATCGTTTTATAGGACATTTCTGTTTCCAATCTTCTTCTTCCTGTTTTGTCCTATATACTCTTGGATCGCTCTTTGAATGTCCTAACCATCTGTATGTCTTGCTTTCTATGAGTGAGGGGCCATTCCCTTTTCTTGCGTTTTCAATGGCTTCTTTTACCACCTCATAAACGGCCTCTATATCATTTCCATCGACTATCTTGCTGGGAATATCATAGGCGGCCGCCCTATCTGCGGCATCTTTAACTGCACTGGCTTTTTTAAATGGAACGGACATACCATATAGGTTGTTTTCACATATATATACTACAGGCAATTTTTTTACTGCACCTAAGTTTACGGCCTCATGAAATGACCCTTGGTTTGTGGCTCCATCACCAAAAAAGCATAGGGTCACTTTACCATCATTCCTAAGCTTTGATGCAAGGGCTGCACCTGTTGCTATGGGTATACCCCCACCTACAATGCCATTAGCACCTAAGTTACCCATTTCAAGATCCGCAATATGCATTGAACCACCTCGGCCTCTACAGTAGCCGGTTTCCTTTCCAAGCAGTTCTGCAAACATTTGTGGGAGCTTGCCGCCCTTTGCTATACAGTGTCCATGACCCCTATGTGTGCTTGTTATCATGTCTTTTTTGTCAAGCGCAGCCACAGCTCCTACCGCAGACGCTTCCTGCCCCACTGACAAGTGACAGGTGCCCCAAATGAGGTTGGCCTTAAACAGCCTGTCCACTTCAAGTTCAAATTCCCGTATTTCACACATCTTTTGATACATCCATAGTTTCTTTTCTTTAGTGAGAGTCATTATATCAGCTCCTTTTTTTGTTTTCATAAAGCTATTTCATGGCTTGCTTTAAAAGGGGTTTAGGAATACATATTTTAACAGTCACCATAGGGTTTACAATTTGGCAGATCCCCACATCACAGGAAATACTCACTAATCTGTATGCATCTTTAAAGCCTATTTTTAAAGATCTTTGAATCATTTCACATACAAGGGCTACACCCTTGCGAATGGCCGCTTTTAGGGTCTTTTCACTTGATATAATCATGAACTTGCTTTTTGTCTCAACAAAAGGTGTGCTTATATTAAATCTCTGTGTTACTGATACTCGCAGTTTCACACGTCCAGATACCTCTATACCGGAACCACTTATTTCACCATCTGCCATACATGCATGTAAATCCCCTATGGCAACACCTGCCCCTTCTACATATACAGGAAAATACACCTTACTTCCTATTTCTATGTCTTTAACATCCATATTGCCGCCGTGATCTCCAGGCGTTGTTGATGGCACACTTTTTAAAGGAGAAACGCCGATAACCCCTATCATGGGATTCAGGGCAAGTTTTATTTCATCTGAGAATACTGCAAAACCGTCTTGGATATTTATTATCTTCGTATCGCACTCAGTTACTAAATCCCCTAGAATGCCATGGCCTGGTGCTGTTATCATTATTCCATAAGAATTTAGGTGAATATCCAGTATCTCAACACATATCACATCACCTGGCAGCACACCCGCCACATGTATTGGTCCTGTTGCTGCATTCCTTAAACTACCATCAATATCAGGCCTTAGATCTTTCTCAGTTCTGATTTGCCCAAAATAGCAGTCATGTGTTTCAACCCAAAACTCCTCATTCTGTTGTACACAAGCAATAGGCTCATTTTCCCTAGTAAAATGAAAAATGGCATTTTCTTTGGTGACAACTTTCATGGTTTAATCCTTCCAATCAATACAAATCATATTTTATCCGTAAACCCGCAGTCATTTTTACTATTATTTATGGAACCCTACTTTCCGTCTTATTATAGCTGCAATTTCCATACCCTAAAGTGCGGCATATATTGTTGG
>CAYMGK010000049.1:0-11033 GCA_964389965.1 uncultured Clostridia bacterium
CCCCTATATTTTAATAACTGATAAAAAGATCACATCTGTCCAAGACTTGCTACCAATTTTGGAGAAATTAGTACAGCAGGGTAAAAAACTCCTGTTGATTGCTGAAGATATAGAAGGTGAAGCCCTAGCCACCTTAGTTCTCAATAAATTACGTGGAACACTGACATGTGTAGCAGTAAAAGCCCCCGGTTTTGGCGATCGCAGGAAGGCCATGATGGAAGACATTGCAATTTTAACTGGTGGACAGGTAGTTTCCGAAGATGTTGGTATTGATATTAAGAACATAGACCTAGACATGCTCGGTCAAGCCCGGCAGGTATTAGTTGACAAAGAAAACACTACAATCGTCGACGGTGCCGGTGATACTCAGGGCATTAAAAATCGCATTAGTTCGATTAAAGCTCAGATCGAGGAAACCACTTCTGATTTTGACAAAGAGAAGCTACAGGAGCGCTTGGCAAAATTGGCTGGTGGAGTAGCAGTAATACAAGTAGGTGCTGCAACTGAAACAGAACCGAAAGAGCGTAAACACCGTATTGAAGACGCACTGTCGGCTACAAGAGCGGCAGTTGAGGAAGGGATTGTTCCAGGTGGTGGAGCCGCTTTCATAAATGCTATACCTGCTCTTGACAGACTCGAAGTAGAAAATGATGAAATGATTGGTGTGAATATTGTCAAGCGGGCTCTAGAAGAACCAGTAAGGCAAATCGTTACAAATGCAGGCTATGAAGGTTCAATTATTGTAGAAAAATTAAAAGCTAGCGACAAAGGTGTTGGGTTTGACGTGCTTCGCGGGGACTATGGCGATATGATGAAAAAAGGAATCGTAGATCCCACAAAGGTAACAAGATCCACACTGCAAAATGCTGCAAGTGTTTCATCAATGGTTATTACCACAGAAGCCACAGTCAGCGATCTTCCTGAAAAAGAACAACCCATGCCACAAATGCCCGGCGGAATGCCCGGTGGTGGGGATATGATGTATTAATCTAGAGCAACAAAAAAGACTTGCGAATTTTTCGCAGGTCTTTTTTAATGTGTTTTTATAAAAAAAGGGAAAACCACAAGAATTATCGAAATATAGTCATTGTAGATGATTTTTTTAAATAGGTATCTTGGAGGTAATATAAAATGGTATCAGTTAACACTATAAAATTTAAAAATAACACCCTTTACTTGATTGATCAGAGGAAGCTTCCTAGGGAACTTTCGATATTTGAATGTAAGAACTTCAAAGATGTGGAATTTGCAATAAAAGATATGGTTGTACGCGGGGCGCCTGCTATAGGAGTTACAGGTGCCTATGGTATAGTGCTGGCTGCAAGAGAATTCATGGATTTTACCAAAACTAAATTCTTTAGTAAAATGCAAGAAAGTGTGGAAACATTGGAGAATTCCCGTCCTACGGCAGTAAATTTGACGTGGGCAATAGGACGTATGGAAAGCATTCTTACAAAAAGCAAGGAGAAACCCAATGAAAAGATATACAAAATTCTTTTAGATGAAGCAAAAACTATGGAAAAAGAAGACTTAGAAACAAATAAAGCCATAGGGAAATATGGAAATGAGATCATACCTAAAAGTGCTACCGTATTGACACATTGCAATACAGGTGCATTAGCAACTGTGGGATATGGAACAGCTTTAGGTGTGATAAGGGAAGCCCACTACTCAGGTAAAGATATAAAAGTCTTCGCTAATGAAACAAGGCCTAGACTTCAAGGGGCAAGGCTTACGGCATGGGAATTGGTGCAGGAGGGAATTCCCGCTACACTTATTGCAGACAGTGTTGCACCGGTATTGATTCGAGACGGTAAGATTGATGTAATTATAGTTGGAGCAGATCGAATCGCCCTAAATGGTGATACAGCAAACAAGATTGGCACATATATGTTGTCACAATTGGCAATGGATTTTAATGTACCTTTTTACATCGCTGCACCTATCTCCACAATTGACTTTAAAATTGACAGTGGAAAGCAAATAGTAATTGAAGAAAGAAATTCAAAAGAAGTTACACATATTGATGGTATTCAGGTAGCCCCAGAAGGTATCAAGGTCTATAATCCCGCTTTTGATGTAACACCACATAAAAATATAACAGGAATAATAACAGAAAAAGGCATCATCAAACCACCTGGTGCCAGGCATACACTTATACACTTATTGAACTGTGAATAAGAGAAGGCTAAAGCTCTAATTTTTATATGCGGGCTAACTGAAGGATGTTTTCTCTTTTTTAGTATTTTAACATCCCACAGTGTATCTGGCAGTCCCCAAAGGAAATACAAAGCAATATATTGGTGGTTTTCAGATAGCGTATATCTTTAGGCTTGTAGCAATGCACCATGGGGCTTCGGTATTTCGTCTTTTTTTATTTTATTCATCCGGCAAAAGTATTGGAAAAACCGCTTGGCATCACTAAGTTCTTCTGTATCTTTTTTATATGTGATAATATCTTGCAAAATTTGAGCCATCCACATATTATCAAAATAGCGCTGCCGACCGGAATTCCATGTTGTTTTATGTGGATATCTCCTGCTAAAGTAGTAGTTCCAAAAAAGCATTTTATTTGATTCGTTCCGGGAAAGTCGAAGTCTATATTCCGGGTGGGCGGGAATATACCCATCTCCACGGAGCCTTGGGTTGAAGGTGTCTTTTACCATAAACGCACCGATGATATGCCTTGCCTTTTCCTCTTCATTGGCATCCCTTACCGTCAAAAGGCAGGCGGTATTTTTACCTACCCGTGCAAGCCTCCTAGGTTTACCTTTGTATCGACCACTTTGTACAGTTCCAACATAGATATTCCATCTTGAAAATACAGTATCTTTGTCTTCCGTATTACACCAAAAAACGGACTGGGAACGAGGATGAATTTTGCCGGCTTTGGTTCTATTCGTTAATCTTTTTTGTTCTAAAAGGTGTAGCCGTCTTTCTTCCTGAAGTGTCATTAATTCTTTTTTCTTTGCTTTTTCTTTTGCCAGTATCTTCTTGCGTTTTTGTATTGCTTTCTGGACAAACCTTGCTGATTTTTGGTCGGTGAAAGCGAGATATTTTTCAAAAGCATCAGGAAATATAAATTCCTTTTTCCCTAATGGAAAATCTATTTTAATATAGGTTTCATCGCATCCTATCACATTACCTTTACCAAAAGTTTTGTGTGTCACTTGCTTATTTGCTAAATTCATTCGTGTTTTTTCACCTCCATATTATCCTTGTACTTAATATATCTCCTAAAAGCGTAAACCCGACTTTAACCACTTCCATTATACTACTAACCAGCCAATAACTCAAATTTCTGAAATAAGTGGTCGGAGATTGCTCCTACAGAACTTTTTAGTTTTTTTGTTTCTGAATGTTGCCATTGTAGGGGATTTTGATATAATATATAGTATGTTAAGAGGGATAACTCAGATTTTGAATAAACTTTGGAAGCAATTAGGCCCCCAGCATACCTTGGGAGCAATCAAGCTTTTGAGGGCTAGGGGTTGTTTGTTGTATTAAGGGGGAAATATTGAAAATGCAGGAAAACAAGATGGGCGTTATGCCTGTCAATAAACTTTTGATAAATATGTCAGTGCCCATCATGATATCTATGATGGTGCAGGCACTTTATAATGTAGTCGACAGTATATTTGTAGCACAAATCAATGAAAATGCCCTAACCGCAGTTTCTCTGGTCTTTCCAGTGCAAAACCTCATGGTAGCTATAGCCGTAGGCACTGGGGTAGGAACTAATGCACTTCTTTCAAGAACTCTTGGGAAGAAGGATTTTAAGGAAGCTGATAAAATAGCCGCTAACGGTATTTTTTTGGGATTTCTAAGCTATTGTGTATTTTTGATAGCCGGCTTATTGTTTTCAAATTCTTATTTCGCGGCCCAAACTAGTGATATGCAAATTACTGCGTATGGAATTTCTTACCTTAGCATTATTTGCATAGGTTCCATTGGTAAGTTCACACAGATTGTATTTGAACGTTTATTACAATCAACGGGTAAAACCTTTTACACAATGATTACACAAGGGACAGGTGCAATTATTAATATCATCCTTGACCCCATCTTGATATTCGGGTATTTTGGGATGCCGAAAATGGGGGTGGCCGGGGCAGCGTTGGCTACAATCATCGGCCAGATATTAGCTGCTATTCTTGCAATCATCTTTAATCTGAAGGTGAATAAGGAGATAAGCCTAAAACCAAGGAATTTCCGGCCGAATCTTGGAATCATTAAAGACATCTATTCTGTAGGCATTCCCTCTATTGTTATGATGACTATTAACTCTGTTACAACTTACGGGATAAACAATATCCTAATAAGGTTTTCCTCAACGGCTACTGCGGTCTTTGGTGTGTATTTCAAATTACAAAGTTTCGTACTAATGCCGGTTTTTGGTCTTAATAATGGCATGGTTCCTATTATTGCGTATAATTACGGTGCCAAGAATAAGGAGCGACTCACTGAAACCATACGGTTAAGTGTCATTTACGCAGTTTGCATAATGATGCTTGGCTTAACTTTAATTCAAATATTCCCTGAAAAGATGCTAGCTTTATTCAATGCATCAGAAAAGATGCTAAGTATAGGGATTCCGGCTTTGCGCATCATAAGCCTTAGCTATATTTTTGCAGGTGTCAGTATTGTGGCAAGTTCGGTATATCAAGCCTTTGGCAATGGTTTATTGAGTCTGATTACTGCAGTTTCAAGACAATTAGTAGTATTACTGCCTGCCGCTTATGGATTGTCTCTCTTAGGAAATGTGAATCTCATATGGTGGTCATACCCTATAGCTGAAATCGCGTCTATAGTCCTGAGTATCACATTCTTTAAACAGATTTACGATAAAAAAATCGCACCAATGTAAATAAAATAAAGAGCCACGGAGACAGACCTTGTGGGGCAAATTCATTGCTGCCTTTAAGGTTTTGTCTCATGGCCCGTTGGTGGGTGTGAGTAGCCCTCTATAGGTGCTTTATGCAGGGCTTATTTTTCCTGTACCTAAAAAGTGTGCTAACTTCGGGGTTTCTATCACCGAACATCTCCATAACCTCATCAAGTATGGTTTTCTTATCTGTTCCTAGCTTTTCCCTATTCTTGATATGCTGGTATACTCCAAACAAAATGGAGGGGCCTATTTCCGATGAAAAATGGCCTATACCCTGATTCCATGCGAATAAAGTGAATACTTCATCAAGCTCTGCCGTTGTAACTCCCAATGAGTATGCTTTTATGAGTTCTCTGGTTGCTTGTCTAAACCTAGAAGCACCGACGGCATTGGCCATTGACAAAAGCAATTTGGTCTTTAGGTCGATTGCCGCGTCTTTTTTTTCCCATACAAGTTCCCAAAAGTCCACAACATTATCTGCAAGCACGTCATCTACTTTTTTATAATTAAGAATGGCAGTGGGCTTAAAGGGCATATCCGCCCCTGTTTCGTATGTGATATCCTTTTGTTTTACTCTATGGAAGTACGCTCTGTACTCCTTTTTCGATATTTTTTCTGTTGCATATTCAAAGCCTAGGTCTTCCAAGGCGGAGTAAAGGGGTTTAGGTTCAAAAGTTTGGATTATACACAACCCCCCTCCCACATTTACCCGCTTTGCCTTCATTAATATCATGGGTAAAAAATTGCTTGTTAAATTTCTTACATCAATAACTTCAAAGGAATCTTTTTTACCCATCCATTGTTTTTTCATAATATCATTTCCCTTCGGTTGTATTGCCGACTTATGCCATGAACATCTTCAAATCATCTTCCACATTGGTAATTCCGCCTATTCCGAAGTTTTCAACTAAGACATTCACTACATTAGGTGATAGGAAAGCCGGTAGTGTTGGACCTAAATGTATGTCTTTAACACCTAGGTAAAGCAGTGCGAGCAGTACTGTGACGGCTTTTTGTTCATACCAGGCAATATTATAAGCAATCGGCAGTTCGTTTACATCCTCTAATTCAAATACTTCTTTTAATTTGAGTGCGATCAATGCTAGTGAATATGAATCATTGCACTGGCCTGCATCTAACACCCTCGGGATTCCACCTATATCCCCTAAATCAAGTTTGTTGTATCTGTATTTTGCACACCCGGCAGTTAAAATAACTGTATCTTCAGGTAGTTTTTTCGCAAATTCAGTGTAGTATTCCCTACTTCTCATTCTTCCGTCACAGCCAGCCATTACAAAAAACTTCTTGATTGCACCGGATTTTACTGCATCTACTATTTTGTCTGCAAGACCGAACACCGTATTATGAGCAAATCCACCTACGATTTCGCCTTTTTCGATTTCCATCGGTGGTTTACATTTTTTAGCGTGCTCTATAATTGGTGAAAAATCTTTTTCCTTGCCCGCTTCCCTATCAGCAATGTGTTTTACATCAGGAAATCCAACAACTCCTGTTGTATAAACTCTGTCTTTGTAAGAATCTCTAGGTGGTACAAGGCAATTTGTCGTCATTAAAATAGGCCCATTGAAACTTTCAAATTCTCTGTTCTGTTTCCACCAAGCATTGCCGTAGTTTCCCGCAAAATGTTCGTATTTTTTAAAAGCAGGGTAGTAATTTGCCGGTAGCATTTCTCCATGTGTATATACATCTACCCCCGTTCCTTCGGTCTGTTTTAGCAGTTCTTCCATATCTTTCAAATCATGTCCACTTATTAAAATGCCCGGATTTTTTCTAACACCAATATTCACCTTTGTAATTTCAGGATTCCCATAAGTAGAGGTGTTAGCTTCATCAAGGAGCTTCATACTTTCAACACTGAACTTACCTGTTTCCAGTGTCAATGCAACTAAATCATCGATAGTAAGACTATCATCTAAAGTGCTTACAAGAGCCCTTTGCATAAATGCATATATGTCTTTATTGACAAAGCCAAGAATCTGCGCATGATCCGCATATGCTGCCATACCCTTTAAACCGTATACGATAAGTTCTCTCAAGGATCTGATATCTTCATCCTCAGTAGCCAATATTCCAACTTCTATGGCTTTTACATCAAATTCATCTTCATCTTTAGGTTTCCATGTTGCGGCATCAGGAAGATTATCCAATGCCTCTTTAGAAACATCCACAATCTGGTTTTTCACTTCGTCCCTTATTACAAGGCCTTCTTTGATTTTTTTCACAAAATATTCCCGATCAAAATTCACATTTGTTATAGTTGAGAAGAGTCCATCTACAATAAACTTATTTGCTTTCTCGTTCTCAATGCCTAATTCCCTTGCTTTAGTAGTGTGTACTGAAATACCCTTAAGTACATAAATCAATAAATCCTGCATATTTGACACATCGGAGGTCTTCCCACATACCCCCCTTACAGTACAACCACTTCCTTTTGAAGTTTCTTGACATTGATAACAAAACATACTCATGCCGACACCCCTTCATCGATATTTTTATGGTGAAACATATTGACTAAAATCCTACGAATTATGTTTTAAGGTTTTGTTAAAATCACTTAGCTTTTTATTCCCCATATATTGTCGGAACTTCTGGTTTAATTTTTTAGGAACTCCTCCAAAGATACAAGTTTCAAAGGCACATTTTTCGCTATTCATAGGGCAGCCCTCGATTTCCATTTGCCCTTCAACAGCCTCGTATACATCCAATAATGTTATTTCATTTGCTTTTTTGAGAAGGGCGAATCCACCCTTAGGCCCCCTTACGGAACGGATGAATCCCGCTTTTGTGAGCTGCTGGAGTGCCTTTGCTAAATGAGCTTCAGAGGCACCAATAGTCGCCGCTATTTTTTTTGTGTTTACTAGCCTCTTGTCACTTGCAGCGATGATTAAAATGCTATGTAATGCTAGTGATGTCAATTCTGATAAATGAAATATATTAGCCAATATGCCTCACTCCTATTAGGTATTATAATACCACAATACCTAAATGTCAAGTTATTTTTTCTGTTTTTTTCATCGAACATTAAATCTGCTTCAAGCGCATTTCCGAATCCTTAAATTTCTGGTAAAATATTATTAGATTTAAACGATAAAAAATGGGGGGCGTTTCATGAAATTACTTATTTCACCGGATTCCTTTAAAGGCAGTCTGACTGCATTAGATGCAGCAAAAGCAATGGAAAAGGGCGTACTTAATGCTAAAAGGGATCTTGGAATTAGTGAAGATATGGACATAATACTCATTCCTATGGCCGATGGTGGTGAGGGGACAGTCGATGCGATTATCTCAGCAAATAATGGCAGGATTGTGAGAACACGGGTTCTAAATCCATTATGTAGGGAGATAGACTCGTTTTTTGGACTTTTACCTGATAATACAGCAGTGATTGAAATGGCAGCGGCTTCGGGCTTGGATTTAATAAACAAAGATGAAAGAAACCCTATGAAGACTACAACTTACGGTACAGGACAATTAATAAAGGCGGCAATGGATTTAGGATGTAAAAACATTATTGTAGGTATTGGTGGAAGTGCCACAAATGATGGAGGAGTCGGCATGGCTCAAGCATTAGGGGCAAAATTCCAAGATAAAGCCGGCTGTGATTTAAAATTCGGGGGAGGCTATTTAGGGCAGCTTTACAAAATAGATATGTCGGATTTTGACGGCAGAGTCAAGGATGTGAACTTTATTATTGCATCTGATGTAAAGAACCCTTTATGTGGTCCAAAAGGTGCATCCGCTGTTTATGGTCCACAAAAAGGTGCAACTAAGGAAATGGTCAAGATTTTGGACAAGAATTTATGCCATTTGGCCGAGGTAATAAAAAAAGACCTAAGCGAAGATGTAGCAAATTTACCGGGGGCCGGGGCAGCCGGGGGGTTGGGTGCCGCTCTTACGGCTTTTTTAGGTGCACAATCCCGGCCGGGAATAGATATTGTGATGGAACTTTCTAACTTTGAGGAAAAGGTGAGGGATGTGGACTTAGTATTGACAGGTGAGGGAGCCACTGATTATCAGACGAAGTTTGGCAAGGTTCCTTTTGGAGTTGCACAAATAGCAAAAAAATATCATAAGCCTGTGATATGTATTTCAGGTTCACTTTTAAAAGGCTATGAGAAATTGTATGATTGCGGGATCTCTGCGATGTTCAGCATTGTAAACAGACCTATGGAGCTAAAAGAAGCAATGGAAAAAGGAGAAGAATTACTTAAAGATGTCACCTGCAATATTATAAAAACATTCTTTCTAAAAGAAAATGATTTTAGTGCAGAAGCCCTTCAAAGGTAAAGCTTCCCTTCAAAGGTAAAGCTTATGATAAATTAATCCTTTCATGCAAGGCCGTCTTTATTCTAAGGCCCAAGCCTTAGTATAACAGACCTGGCCCTAGGGGAGTTGTTATGAGTTTTACCAAAGGGACTTTCTACATTAGAATAAATAAAATGTTTTCACCACAGCTTTTTATAGATTCACCCTTCTTCGTTGACACTGATATTAAACTCTGGGATAATAATTGCAAGAAAAACATTTGGGGGCGATTTTTTGGACAAATTCCATAAGGAAGGTTTGAGTTTCGATGATGTCCTTGTTATACCTTCAAAATCAGATATATTACCGAGGGATGTAAACATCACTACAAAACTGACAAGAAGGATCAGGCTAAATATTCCTATTATAAGTGCGGGCATGGACACTGTAACAGATGCAAGGTTGGCTATTGCTATGGCCCGGGAGGGTGGCATAGGTATTATTCATAAAAATATGTCCATAGAACAGCAAGCCCTTGAAGTGGACAAGGTTAAGCGGTCGGAGCACGGGGTAATAGTGGACCCTTTTTATCTATCGCCAGAACATTTAGTGGAAGATGCACTAGAGCTGATGGCAAGGTATAGGATTTCCGGAGTGCCTATAACATGCGGGACTAAACTTGTTGGTATTTTGACAAACCGTGACCTTCGATTTGAAGATGATATAAGTAAAAAAATTAAAGATGTTATGACAAAAGAAAACTTAGTGACAGCACCGGAGGGCACGAATCTAGATGATGCTAAGGAAATTCTAAAACAGTATAAGATAGAAAAATTGCCAATAGTGGATGCAGATTTTAATTTAAAAGGGTTAATTACTATAAAAGATATAGAAAAGGCCATCAAATATCCTAATTCTGCCAAAGATCAAAATGGCCGGTTGCTGGCAGGGGCGGCAGTGGGGGTTGCGGATGATACAAAAGACCGTTTAAAAGCATTAGTGGATTCTGATGTGGATGTAGTGGTTGTAGATACTGCCCATGGTCATTCCAAAGGGGTTATTGAAACCATTTGCCAAATCAAGGAGATATATCCTGATTTACAGGTGATAGCGGGCAATGTTGCTACAGGTGAGGCAACACATGATCTTATAGAAGCTGGAGCGGATGCTATAAAAGTGGGGATGGGGCCAGGTTCTATATGCACTACACGAGTGGTAGCAGGTATAGGTGTGCCACAAGTAACAGCTATACATGATTGCTATATGGAAGCAAGGAAGTACGATGTGCCAATTGTTGCAGATGGTGGGATTAAGTATTCAGGGGATATAGTAAAGGCCATAGCAGCCGGAGCTGATGTGGTAATGTTAGGAAGTTTATTCGCTGGGACCGAGGAAAGTCCGGGTGAAATAGAAATATTCAAAGGTAGAAGTTTTAAAGTGTATAGGGGCATGGGTTCTATAGGTGCTATGAAGAAGGGAAGCAGTGACCGATATTTCCAGGAAGATGTAAAAAAACTTGTACCTGAAGGTGTTGAAGGTAGGATACCGTATAAAGGCCCCCTTTCAGAAACTGTATATCAATTACTTGGGGGATTGAGGGCAGGCATGGGTTATTGTGGTGCCAAAAGTATTGAAGAACTCAAAGCAGCAAAATTCATAAAAATCAGTGCCGCCGGTCTTAGGGAAAGCCACCCACATGATATACACATTACTAAAGAATCCCCTAATTACTCACAAATATGATTTATTTCAAATGTAAAAAAGTCTTTACGGCAAGATTATGGCAGATGAATCCTATTAGACTCAAATAATTATTTTCCAAGGCATATAAAGCAGGAAAACAGTTTGTGTAAGTAGAATAGTATATTATGTTATTTAT
>CAYMGK010000050.1:0-10993 GCA_964389965.1 uncultured Clostridia bacterium
GATAATGCTTTCATAACCGCTTGATTAGCAGGTCTATATAACTTGCCAAGTGATCCCCTATATCCTTTTGCTAATTTAATAATCTTTTTACGTCTTTTACGAGCAGTAACTCCTCTTTTAACTCGTGCCATAATAATCCTCCTTTGGCGTTACATGTAAGGTATAACCTGTTTGATTCTTTTTTGATCAGCTTTGCTTAAAATTCCCGGTTTTCTTAAATGTCTTTTTCTCTTCGAACTCTTTTTAGTCAATAAATGGCCTTTATATGCTTTCGCTCTTTTTACTTTTCCTGATTTAGTAATCTTAAATCTTTTTGCGGCACCTCTGTGGGTTTTCATCTTTGGCATCTGCTATCTCACTCCTTTGTCGCAATCTGCTTTGGTGCAAGCACCATGACCATGTTTCTGCCTTCCATTTTTGGACTTTTTTCGACTACACCCTGTTCCTTTGTATCCTGAATCATTTGATTTAAAACTTCTTCTCCTAGCTTCGTATGAGCCATCTGCCTTCCCCGAAATCTAATACTCACTTTTACCTTGTCCCCGTCTTGTAAAAATCTCAGAGCATTCCTTGTTCTAACTTGGAGATCGTGCTCATCAATTGCCGGATTCATTCTGATTTCCTTCACATTGATTACTCTTTGGTTCTTACGAGCCTCTTTTTCACGCTTGCTTTGCTCATATTTAAACTTCCCATAATCCATTACTTTACATACCGGTGGTTTTGCGGCAGAAGCAATCTTGACTAGATCCAATCGAGCATTTTTAGCATGATGAAGTGCATTTTTAAGTGGCATAATACCCAATTGCTTCCCATCCGGCCCAATTAATCTTACCTCTCTCGCCCTTATTTCGTGGTTCACCTGTATGTTTCTACCTTTACTAATACTATTCACCTCCAAAAATAATTAAATAAAAAGGGACTGAGCAGAAAAATCACTCGTCCCAAATTAAGTCAAATAGGATATAAGACCTTATAAGCTTTCGCCATAAGGTGAGAAGTGAATCTTCTGCTTTAAAATCATTGTTGATTGCATGAGTAAATATATCACATTTTAACCTATACTGTCAATTATATTTTGTGCTGTCAATTATATTTCGCGGTGAGTTCATTTACTTCGTCAATAAAAGCATTGATAGTCTTTTTACCTACATCGCCTTTTTCTCGCATGCGCACTGAAACCGTATTTTCACTGGCTTCATTATCGCCAACTATGAGCATATAGGGGATTTTTTGCATCTGTGCCTCACGTATTTTATAGCCAACTTTCTCATTTCTTTCATCTAGTTCTACTCTAACATTGGCTTGTGTTAAATGCTTCTTCACCCGCCTGGCATAATCTATGTGTTTTTCGCTAATAGGTAAAATTCTAGCTTGGACAGGTGCAAGCCAGACGGGAAAGGCCCCAGCATAATGCTCGATTAATATTCCAATAAAACGCTCCAAACTTCCAAAAATCACCCGATGAATCATAACAGGTCGATGTTTCCCCCCGTCTGACCCTATATACGTAAGATCAAAACGCTCAGGCATTTGAAAGTCAAGTTGTATAGTGCCACATTGCCAGGTCCTGCCTAGACTATCTCTTAAATGAAAATCTATTTTAGGACCATAGAAGGCACCATCCCCTTCATTAATTTTATAGGCCATACTTTTTTTATTCAAGGCATTTTGTAGTGCTCCAGTGGCTTCTTCCCACATTTCCTTTGAACCCATATAATTTTCCGGTCTAGTGGAAAGTTCCACATCATAGTCGAAGCCAAAAATCTTATAAAAATAGTCTACAAGATTTATAACTTTGATTATTTCAGATTCAGTTTGGGAAGGGGTCATGAAGATATGAGCATCATCTTGGGTAAAGCAACGGACACGCATTAGACCATGCAAAACTCCAGATAATTCATGTCTGTGAACAAGCCCTAGCTCCCCCAATCTAATAGGCAAATCCCTGTAGCTGTGAGAATCCGCCTTATACATGAGTATACCCCCAGGGCAGTTCATGGGTTTTACAGCATAATCTATGTCGTCAATTTTTGTAAAGTACATATTTTCTTTATAGTGTTCCCAATGACCGGACCTACGCCAAAGTTCTTCACTTAAGATAATGGGTGTTTTAATTTCTTCATAGCCGTTTTTTTTGTGTTCTGCACGCCAAAAATCCGCTAATAAATTCCATAATACCATACCTTTAGGATGAAAAAACGGGAATCCTGGCCCTTCCTCATGAATGCTAAAAAGATCTAATTCTCTGCCAAGTTTACGATGATCGCGTTTTTTTGCCTCTTCTATTTTCGCTAGATGTTCAGCTAGCATGGATTTTTTAGGGAATGAAACACCATAAATCCGCTGGAGCATCTTATTGCGCTCATCGCCTCTCCAATACGCTCCCGCCAAACTTATTAATTTGAAAGCTTTAATTTTACCCGTTGAAGGCACATGTGGCCCTGCACATAAATCTGTAAAATCCCCTTGATGGTAAAAGCTTATAGGTGCTTCTTGAGAAAGAGCTGCAACTAATTCTATTTTATAAGGTTCGTTTGTTTTTTCCAAATAGTCCATAGCCTTTTCCCTAGGCATATCCTCACGGCTAAATACATAATCAGCGGCAATTATCTTGGTCATCTCCCCTTCTATCTTTTCAAGGTCGAAATGGGAAATGCTTTTCTTTAGATCAAAATCGTAATAAAACCCTTCGGAAGTAGCAGGACCAATGGCCAACTTTGCCTCCGGAAATAGCCGCTTCACAGCTTGTGCCATGATATGCGATGTACTATGCCAATATACCTGACGTCCCTCTTCATCATCAAAAGTCAGAATTTCTACTTGACAGTCATCTTCGATCTCATAACTAAGGTCTTTTACAACACCATTCACTTTAGCCGCAATCGCTTCTTTGCTAAGCCTTTTGCCTATATCTTTGGCAATTTCAAGTAATGTAACCCCACTACTATAAAATTTTTCAGCACCACCTTTTAAAGTAACCTTAACCATACTCATAAGACTCCTTCCTTTTCAAAATATAATAATGATTTCCATGTAGAAATTCACCTAAGTAAAACTTAAAACCTCTCAATCCCAGAAGGGACGAGAGGTCTTCCCGTGGTTCCACCCTAATTACAACTCATTTGCTTTAAGGCAGCAAGCCTAAAAACTCCGAGATGGTCTTCGACTTACTTTCCTTAGGGCTTTTGCAGCTACCGGCCCCTCTCTAAAAGGAAAAAAGTAAACCTACTTTTCTCATCATGGTTTTTGTTTTTAACAAAGTTTTATTTATTGTGATTTAAATTATAACCTATGTGTGGCCCATGTCAAGGGGTGATTTTCTTTAAGTCCAGCAAGAAAATACCTTGATAAGTAGTCAATATTTTAGTTGAAGCCTTAATATCCACTTAAAAAAGGTAATAAGAGATTCCCGCTTGTATTGCACCTACGAAAAATCCAATAATGCCACCTAAAATTTCTATTTGTTTTAGTTCTTGTTTTGAAAGTTTCATAATCAATTTTTCCAATTGCACTAGGTCAAAGGAATTGATTTTTTCTTCCACAAGATCCCTTATTCTGAGTTTAGCCTTCGCTTTTTTGATAAATTTTGATTTCATTTCATCGTAAATTTCGTTCCCAGTGCGGTCAATCACGTCATTAAAATAATTCACTATTGTTCCACGAAAACCGGAAGGAATAAAGCCTGGTAACTTTTCACCAATACGTGAGGCTATCATTACCTTTATGTGTTCCAAAATAATGGCCTTAGTTTCTTCCGAAACTATGTTTTCCATTATTTCTTCGGGGGAGATAATTTCATGTTCCAGTGTTTCACCGATATTTTTTGATATTTCTAGCCTGCGTTTCGGGATTAAACCCTGTATTTCTGTACCCAAAAAAGGGATTTTGATGGGATTCAAAGGTCTAAATATCAACTTTATGGCAAAAAGATTAGTTCCCCATCCGATTAAAGCACCGATTAAAGGCATCAATGCTAGTTGAATATATGGATTCATTAAGCCATCACCATTTTAGATGATAGCATAATTTCGGCAAAATAAAAAGAGCCCTAACCCTTTATTTTGTCGTTAAAGGTTTTGATTTAAAGCAGATCTCGCAATCATAACAAAAACTTATGCGGCCCTCAAATATATTATAAAGCGCATCCACAACTTCTCGCTTTTTTCCGGTAAAACCATGAATGATTATTTTTCGAGGTGCTATGTTTATCAATGTACTAACTATTACATCATCTTCATTTATTTTAGGATTATTTTGGGTGATTAGATCAAGATTTGGGTCCATCTCAATAGATTTACACTCTTGATCCATTAAAATCATCTTATCATTTCGAAAAACTACATTGACTAAATCTCTTTTTGATTCCTGAAGAGCGACAAAGAAGCGAAGCAATTTGATAAATTCCCGATATTCCTTGTCTATGAGATATTCATCGGTGGCTATATCCACCATTTCTTCCAACTGCATCATATACTCTTTTAAACGAAAGTTTATGAACCCATCTAAGATAATTGTACTATTGCTGTTTAGGTATTCCTGTATTTTTCGTGATACAAATGTTTTGCGCCTTACTCGAAACGATAGATCGAGTTTTCCACTTGATTCATTATAATCCAATACATTCTGTGTGAAATCATATATCCTGTTCTGTTCAATTATATTAAAAAAAAAGTAGTTCTCCCGAATAATTCTTTTAATTAACACGGGTTCCCAGTAGTTAATAATGATATCAGATAGAGCATTTGCCACACAATCAATAAACACGCGTTTATATTCACCAAAGCGTTTTTCTTTTAATATTGTCTCGTCATCCACATAGCAATAGAAATATACTGTATCACCTTTACAAACTTTTTTTATAGTTGCTTGGTATCCCTCCGCCTTTAAAAAATCAAATTCAAACCTTAATCTATCTTCAAAGCCTTCATCAGGTTTAATAAGACCTATGGATAGTAGCCTCACTAACACCACCCTCTTCCTTTGCAATACATATTATATGCATGTGGCTTATACCATATACAATAAAACAAAGGCTTAGGCTGTAGTGGCATTTTTGAATATCTTATATGTTAAGCATAAAAAAATGGTGGGCGCTGTAAGGATTGAACTTACGACCCCTTCCGCGTCAAGGAAGTGCTCTCCCACTGAGCTAAGCGCCCACACACTGTGTGAATATCAATTTCTTATGAAAAGTGAACTTGCAAAAAATATTATAGCATTTATGCTCACTTATTGCAAGCATTTAGGCCTCGGTTTTTTTTGAATTACAGATTGTAAGTTTTCATTATATTGTTTGCTAATGGCATTCGGGTCAAGTATAATATTATTAGCAATTAGTGATATAGAAAAAGACTATTAGAACGATTAATACTGCATATTGTGCAAAATTATACTGAATATATGACATTAAACCAAAGCATTTAAAAATCCCAAAAGGAGAGTTGTTAATGTCTTCTTTATGGTGGATCATTGAATCAACGGACAACGACAAGTTCCCGTATAGGCTTAGTATAAGGCAAGGGGATAAAACCATACTCTGTTTAAGAGTCCAACATAATTGGCCGGGGGCCGGGACCCAGATATTTTGTTTGAGGGATTCTAAGGATTATTCAGATGCCCTTGAAGAAGTAGAACGAGTGCCTGTAGTGAATTTAAATCGATATGGAAAGCGGCTTTCAGTAGTACTTGATCGGTCTATAAACAAAAGATGTGAATTCCTGTTTTTAAAAAAGAAGTATAAGCAAAAAGAAGGGGAATATGAGCAGATATTTTGGAGGACAGAGCAAGGATTACGTAAAAGAAGGCCTAAGGTAAGTCTAACGGCCCGTGGTAATGCCCGAATCCATGTATTGATAGATGCAAATGAAAGGTATCCCTGGAAGTTTAGTAATTGTACTGTAGAAAGAAGACCACTTGCCGCCGGTGATTATGCCTTATTGCGAAAAGACGGGATTATTGCAGTAGTGGAACGAAAGACTTTCGAAAATTTTAAAACCGATGTAGGCAACACCTCCATATTCCACCAAAAGCTAGGTGAGCTTGAAGCCTATACTCATTCTGCGCTAGTAGTAGAAGCAAATTATTCGGATTTTCTAAATCCCAAAAAGCTGTCATTTTATACACCTACTTTCATGGCTAAAGTCCTTGCGGAATTTTCCGCCCTTCACCCCAAGACAAATATTATCTTTGCTGGCAATAGAAAGTTAGCTAATGAATGGACTCTTAGGTTTTTTGAAGCTATAGAATCACACGAAAGAGATGTGTTGCCTAACAGGACCGCAGAGCTAGTGGCAAAATACGAGCCTTCCTCAAGCTTCAGGGGTGGGATATATTATGATATAAGAAGGGAAATTTTAGATAACTTTCCAAAAGCCTTTCCCATATCCGAAGTTAGAGAGAGTTTTCCCGAGGCAAGTGATGCAATGATAAGAAAAGTATTAAATGAGCTGAGGGATAATAGTTTGATTGAATGTAAAGGTAGGGGCAGAGGAAGTCGCTGGATAAAAAAACAGTATTAACAATACAATTTAATCAATGCTGGATGATTTCTGCAACAGACACGTCCTTGAATTTTAATGTCTACGAGTTTGAGCCTTTTTTCCAAGAGAAACTGAAAAAACTTATAAGGGGTTGGATATTGTGGAAATAAGAGAGCAGGTTATAGTTCCTCTGGGATATGGTAAATTTGCGCGATCAGACAAAATTGTAGCACTTGAGCCCATTGAAGAAGGCCGGGGCCCCGGCCGTCGCACTAGAGTGTACATTGAACAACTGCCCACACCTATTATCGCTTCAAGGACGGAGAACTCCATTGTTGCAAATATTGTCAGAACTCCAAGAGAGGTTTTGGAAGCCACATCCGCATTAGAGCTTTTACAAGATGTCCTTGATGATATTTCCAAAGTAGGCCCTATGCTCCGAAAGAGCATAAAAAAAGAAGCGGGTTTAAATTTGGAAGAGATCGAGCGCCGGATAGTAGAAATCCTACAGCTTAAAATTGACCTGAAATAACAAAACTACAACAAAATATACATGCTTACATGATAATCTTAAGATTTTCTTGACATTTTCTTGACATTTTCTCCGAAGGTTCCTGAAACTGTATGTGTATAATAAATGCAAACACAAAATAACAAAAAGGAGAGTTTACAGTGACTAAAAAAATAATTGTTTTTAGTATTGTAACAGTTTTAATTGTGGGAATAACAGCAGCAGCCGTGGCAGCGCCTGGATTTGGTGTGGGTTATGACAAAACACTTATGAATCAGATGGATTTAACTGATGAACAGTACTCAAGGTTTCAAGAACTACACAGGGAACATTACATTAAAAGACAAAATATAATGGACCAACTCCGAAATATTCATTATGATTTAAGGGATATGTATTTTGAAAAAAATCCGGACGATAAGGCTATAGAGACTTTACAGAACAAAGCCGATTTACTCAGGGAGCAGGCATTCCAGCTAAGAGAAGACCAATACCGTGAAGTAGAAAAAATCCTTACAGATGAACAACAAAAAAGGCTCATTGAACTAAGGGGCCCGGGTTTAGGTAGGGGTATTGGTTTTGGGAGAAATAACTGTAGGGAAGGCTTCGGTAGGGGCTTTTGCCACGGCCGGGGCTATCTGTAATATTGAGCTGGCAGGTTGGTTTCGCCTCTGGAGCCAACCTTCTATTCTTAGACTTGAACTAAACCTATGCAGAAGCTATTAATAAATATAGGGGAATCTGGAATGAATAAAGTGCGGATATTAGTCGTAGATGATGAGGAAAAAATCGCAAATCTAATAGCAAATTTTTTAACAAAAGAAGGGTTTCAGGTCTTTACTGCAGGTAGCGGAAGTAAAGCCTTAGAATTATTCCAGTTAAAAAATCCGGATTTAGTAGTCCTGGACTTAATGATGCCGGATATGAGCGGTTATGATGTATGCAAAAAAATATGTTCACTTTCAAAAACCCCTATTATCATGCTTACCGCTAAAACAGATGAAGTTGATAAACTTTTGGGGCTTGAACTCGGGGCAGATGATTATATTACTAAACCTTTTAGCCTGAGAGAGCTAACTGCACGTATTAGGGCTGTACTTCGACGTCTCAAAAGACAAACTTCCAACTCAGATTTAGGGGATGCCACCAAAAAGGATATCCTGGTTTTTGAAGATATAAAACTTGATTTGCAGAAAAAAACTGCTACTATCAATGACAGTCCCCTCACATTGACTCCAACAGAATATAAGATTTTAGCCCTTCTCATGTCTTCCCCAGGTGTTGTCTTCTCACGCCTTCAAATCCTCGAATATATCTTAGGTGATTATTATCAAGGTTATGATAGATCACTTGATACACACATAAGTAATTTAAGGAAAAAATTAGGCGATGAACCTGCTAGCCCCCATTATATAAAAACAGTCTACGGTATGGGATACAAAATGGGGGATGTTTAATGGGAAAATGGAGTATCGGATTTCGCGTAACTGCTGGTCTCGTATTGACCGCTCTTTTAACAGCAGGCCTTTCAATATTTTTATTTTACAATCTTACTGGCAGAGCCTTCAGTGAGTACACTAGAGAAAACAGGCTACAACTTGGCAGTGAAGTTAGTGAACTCTTAGGGCAAGCCTATACCCAGGAAGGATGGGAAGGCGTTAGAGCATTAGTAAACGATACTATAACCCGGGGTAAAGGTCACGGCCGTGGATTCGGTATGAAAGGCCATCATATGAATATGAGAATGAGTCTTTTCCAAAATGACATTGTAGTAACCGACCTGGACGGTTTCATTATTACCTCATCAACAGACCTACAGCAAGGGGACCACTTGCCAAAACCTTTGCAGGATCTGAAGGTACCCTTGTTCTCCGATAGAAGGCATATAGGATATGTAGTGGTTTCAAAACCCGTAAGCCCTGATGAAAAAAACTTGGAATCCACATTCACCAAAACCCTATCCCGTTACTCAATATGGGTAGCGGTATTTGGTATTATAGCAGCCGCCTTAGCCGGTTTAATAACTTCAGGTCAATTGATAAAGCCTATAAGTAATTTATCAAAAGCGGTTAAGCTTTTCACTGGGGGTAATAGGGATGTGCAAATACCCGTTAAAAGTAATGACGAGTTGGGGAATTTAGCTTCCGATTTTAACAAAATGGCTGAAACCATAAAGACAAGTGAAGAACTGCGAAAAAATCTCACCGCAGATGTAGCCCATGAACTGAGAACCCCCCTATCAATTCTTAAAGGCACATTGGATTCCATCCAAACCGGTGCTTTAAAAACCACCCCTGATGTAATTCTCTCGCTACAAGATGAAGTTATACGCATGACCCGTCTTGTTAAAGACCTTTCGGACCTAAGCCGTGCAGAAGCCGGGAGTCTAGACCTTCATTTAGAAACCATCCGCCCTTATGACCTAAAAGAAAAATTCACATATATGATAAATGAAGCTGAATCTAAAGGTGTAGATTTTCAAATAGATATACCTGATGACATTCCAAAAATACCTATTGATGTTACCCGTATATTGCAATTAGTATCAAATCTGTTTAATAATGCCCTACACCATACTCCAACAGGGAAAATCCAACTTATAGCAAAAAATACGAGGGATGGGGTTCTGTTTTCAATGAAAGATACAGGTATGGGCATTAAAAAAGAAGATCTTCCCTTTGTATTTGAAAGATTCTATCGTGAGGATAAATCTCGTTCGCGTAAGACCGGCGGCATGGGCTTGGGCCTTTCCATAGCGAAAGGTATAGTACAGGCACATGGCGGCCGAATCTGGGTTGAAAGCGTGGAAGGCAAGGGCAGTAATTTTAAATTTTTACTGCCCCATTTATAGGTCTCCCACCAACCTACATTGCTCACATAGTTTTTTCAATAAACACGTTTTTCTTTATAAAAATCATTGACCTTTCCTGACCTTTGTTGTATTATAAATTAAAGGAAGGAAGGTGTAATTATGGATATAAATAAATATACGCAAAAATCCCAAGAAGTCATTGTGAAGGCTCAAAGCATGGCAATAGAACATCATCATCAAGAAGTCACTTCAAGGCATTTACTTTATTCCCTTTTGAGCCAAAAAGACGGCATAATTCCAAGTATTATAGCCAAATCCGGAGCAGATATTGGCAAATTAAAAACCTTTGCCGAAGATATAGTGAAGCGCATTCCATCTGTTCACGGCTATGATGGAGCGCTTGCCATGAATACCGGACTTGCTAGGGTTTTTATAAAGGCTGAAAAAGAAGCGGAAAATATGAAAGACATGTTTGTAAGTGTGGAACATTTACTCCTTGCCCTACTTGACAAAGGCGACAGTGAAGTTAAGCGTATTTTTAGAGACGCAGGAATTGACAGAAACCTTTTGCTTGAGGCCTTAAAGGCAATCCGCGGTCATCAGCAAGTAACAGGTGCAAACCCCGAAGCCACCTACGAAGCCCTTGAAAGATATGGTCGGGACCTGACGCGTTTGGCCAAAGACGGCAAACTGGATCCAGTTATAGGTAGGGATGATGAAATCCGAAGGGTTATAGAAATCCTATCACGCCGCACTAAAAACAACCCAGTGATAATCGGCGAGGCAGGTGTGGGAAAAACCGCCATAGTGGAAGGTCTTGCAAGGCGAATTGTTGCAAAAGACGTGCCCGAGGGCTTAAAGGATAAGTTGGTAATAGCCCTTGATATGGGTTCACTAATCGCCGGCGCCAAATTCCGAGGTGAATTCGAAGAAAGGCTAAAGGCGGTTTTAAAAGAAATTCAAGAATCTGACGGTCATATCATTCTTTTTATTGATGAACTGCACACAGTGGTGGGCGCCGGTGCTGCCGAAGGGGCTTTAGATGCCGGAAATCTTTTAAAACCAATGCTAGCTAGGGGGGAACTCAGGGCAATTGGTGCTACTACCATTGACGAGTACCGAAAATATATTGAAAAAGATGCTGCACTTGAGCGCCGTTTCCAACCAGTAATGGTAAATCCCCCTTCA
>CAYMGK010000051.1:0-10688 GCA_964389965.1 uncultured Clostridia bacterium
GTTGCTATACTTGCGCATCCTAGCATTTTCTTTTAATTTGTTTATTAGCCTTTTTAAACTTTGTTTTTCCTACTCAGGTAGATAACTACTGTCAATATTTTTTTTTTAGTATGGTATCCCCTTAAAAATGTGCCTACAGTGGAAAATAAAGGGGGGGTTCAAATCCGCTATTCCTAAATCAGTTTCGTCAACTGTCTTAAGTGCCTTTACAGTTTCCCTAACAAGCTCATATGAGCCGTCATGGTCATCTGGTATGAGTTCTTCTTTTTTAGAAAGTTCCCTTAAAATATTTTTCATAATCAGACTCCCTTACTTAAAAATAACTAATCTTTTATTCAAATACTAACCCATTTAATTCTGCCTTGATACTTCGCCAGTTTGGAAGGAATTTGTCCATATATGAAATGAAGCGTTCATTGTGTAGCCGTTCAAGTAAGTGGACCATTTCATGGACAACTATATATTCGAGACATGTGGGATTTTTCTTGGCAAGTTCTAAATTCACCCATATCCTTTTCGCCCTAGTATTACAGCTTCCCCACCTTGTTTTCATTTGCCTTACTCCCCAGTCAAGGACTTTCACATTCATGATTTTTTCCCATTTTTCTATAAGAGGAGGTATCAAGGCTTTTAACTGGCGGCGGTACCATTCTTTCATAACTTTTGCCCTTTGCTCTTTTGTGCTACCTTTTCTCACATATAAGTCCATGTATGTTTTATTGCCAATGACTACATCTTGCTTTCTTTTGTTTGTATAAATAACATTTAAAAGATATCGCTTGCCCAAAAAGTAATGACTTTCACCAGAAACAAATTCTCTTTCTGGCCGCCGCTCCTGTTGTACAAATTTTGTACGCTGTTTTTTTATCCAAGGTAATTTGGATATGACAAAAAGTCTTATCGCCTCATCTTTCATTTGACTAGGTGCAGAAACCCTCACACTTCCATTTGGTGGGTGGACAGATAGATGAAGATTTTTTATGTTCTTTTTTGTCAGTTGAATTTCCATATCATTTATAACTAGCTTTGCCACTAATATTCCTCCTGCTTATCTACCAACAGTAATATATCCCGGGCCAGTTGATCATCTGGTATATATTCTTTTATTAATGAAAGCATAAGCCTCTTTTTGATTTTGTTTCCCCTTCAACCCCTTGGTGCTTCCTGCTTAATTTTTTCATGTAAAGCTACTGCCAGCTTCTCATCCTGGTTTAGATTATCATAAAGGGCTCTTTTGCCACCTGTATTAATAGTAAGAGGATATTTCATAGATGTTTCCGGGTTTTTCACCTTTTTAGCTATTTCTACTACTTTTTTTAAGTACTTTTCATATGATATGGCCGTTGCTTTTCTAGCCCTTATTACTTCTTCTAAAAGGACCGACATCTTGTCATAATACTTGGGGTTAGTAGGACTTTCCTCTATGATTAAGCGGCGCACATTGTTTTCAATAACCTCAGCAGCAGCTTCTTTATCTTTTTGGATGTTTTTCGGTAGTATTTTTACAAATTCCTGGCCTTTATCCACAATCAAATCAACTAATGTCATATCATCAAAAGCCGATATTTGTCTACTCTCATCAGCGCTTATATAGTTATCTATTAAATGCCGCATAGCTGGTTCATAAGATTTTAAATCTATATCGTCTTTTGCTGCAAGCATAACTTCCCTTCGGACAGTATTGTAATGTTTGACATCTTTCTTTATTACATGAATTTCTTTAGGAGTATATCCAGCTTCCTCCATCTCATTTGCGATGTTTGCATATGCCCTAATTAGTGAAGTGCTATATTTGTAAAGGGCCAAGCGCTTTTCTTCATTTTCTTTTAATTCTTTTTCACTTGTAAAAATATTTTCCCAGCAAAAATATCTTATGTACTGACGGGTATCTTTTGGAGGTGCTACTGGTTCACATAAAGCCCTGATTTTTTCTAAAGCATTATCAAGACGCTCTTTTGCCTTTTCGAGCCTATTTTTTAACAGACCTTTCACATCATCCTCTTCATAGCCTTCAAAGGCCTCACTTGTATAATCTTTCATAGATTTTTCAAGACTTTTGAACAAATCCATATAATCTATTATGTAGCCGTATTCTTTATCATCATGAATTCTGTTCACACGGCAAATAGCCTGAAACAAGCCATGGTCTTTCATGGTTTTATCAATATATAAGTATGTGGCAGGTGGTGCATCAAAACCTGTTAGTAGTTTATCAACTACTATAAGTAACTTCATTTGGGCAGGCTGCTCTACAAATTTTCTTTTCACTTCTTCTTCAAAGGCTTCCGGAGTTTTGCCATCAAGCATATTCTGATAAATCCTGTACTTTTCCACATTTTCCGTGACTTTGTCTTCCCCTGTAGCCTCACCTTTTATATCACTGATGTTTGGGTTGTAGGATGTTACTATGGCACATCTCTTAAACCCTACCCTTTGGAAAAGTTCATAGTATTTACATGCTTCATATATACTTCCTGCAATGAGCATAGCATTACCCTTACCATTTTGAAGTCGGTCTTTTGTTTCCATGTCCAAAATAATATCTTTTACAATCTGCTGTAATCTTGACCTTGAGCTTAAGACCCTTTGCATTGTGCCCCATCTTTCCTTTAATCGGGTTTTTGCATAATCAGTAAGGCCTTTTGTCTTAGCTTCAAACCATTTATCTATTTTTTCTTGAGATGTAATATTTTGCTCTATATCCCTTGCCTCATATCTTAAATCAAGGATTACATTATCTCTTACCCCTTCATCAAACTTGTATGTATGGATGTAGCTACCAAAGACCTCTAGGCTAGTGGCTTTATCTTTCTTTAAAAGGGGTGTTCCCGTAAAACCTATGAACACACTATATGGTAAGATTTTCTTCATTGCATCATGAAGTTTTCCTGACTGAGTCCTGTGACATTCATCAACAAATACATAAATATCTCCCTTTGCACTGAAACCTTTGGGGAGATTTTTTTCCAGCTCATAAATATACTCATCATAACTTGTATCATCGTCTTTTTGGCCTTTAGCACCGAATTTGTGAATTAAAGAACATAGCATAAGAGGTGTCGTATCATTGAGTTTTTCCAGCAAATCCTTACCGCTTTTGGTCCTATAAATAGCTTCATCTACACCTTTGAATACTTTTTCAATTTGTTTATCCAGTTCATCCCGGTCTGTAATTATAAGGATTCTAGAGCCACTGATATTTTCCCGTATCCATTTAGCAATCCACACCATAGTAAGACTTTTACCACTACCTTGAGTATGCCAGATAATACCACCTTGTCTTTTTCTTATTTTGTCTATGGCAGCTTTTGTGCCAAAATACTGGTTTGGCCTGCAAATCTTTTTAATCCCTCTATCAAAGACAATGAAATTATGTATAATATCTAAAAACCTTTCCTTATGACATATACCTATAAGTTGCTTATCCAAGATATATTCCATCTTATCTGCCATAGCTGTTACTGCTTGACTTAGGCCATCTGAAGCCTTTTGGTCTTCCTTCCAAGTAAGATAGTATTTTTCCGGTGTTTCTATAACACCATAACGAAGGCCTTCAGTATCATTTCCTGCCATGACTAGCTGTATTGTGTGAAAGAAGGGCTTGATGAAAAGGGATTTTTGGTTATCAAGGTTTTGCCGTATACCTTCTGTTACGGAAACAGTGCTACGCTTTAGCTCTAAAACTCCTAAAGCAATACCGTTCACGTATAGGACTATATCTGGCCTTTTGGTGTTTTCCCCTTTTATAGTTACTTCCTCAGCTATGTAAAAGTCATTATCAAAAGGGTCATCCCAGTTAATCAGCTGTACAGTCTGTTTGTGTTCCCCGACAGTTTCTCTTTCTTCAATACCATACCTTAAATACCCATATACCTCTTTATTCACATCATAAAGACTATTGGTCTGATTTGCCACAGCCCTACTTAACCTTGCCAAGGCTTTTTCTATGAGCACTTCACTGTAACCTTTTTTCCGTAAATATTTTCTAAGGATGCCTTTTTCCACATTTCGGTTGTTTTCTTCGTCTTTTAAATTCCCTAAGTATTTGTAGCCAAGAGTATTACAAAAAAGCTTTACAACCCTGTCTTGTGTTATCCTCTCAATCTCACCAACCCTACCCATTAAGTCTCACCTTCCCTGTAAGAAGTTTTTCCATCATACCTTCCTTGATGAGCCTGTACTTTTCAAGCTTTTCCTGTAGAACATCTATTTCCAAGTCCATATCTGATAAAACTTTGGCAATAGTCTTTTGTTCTTGGAGGGATGGATGCCGAATTACAAAACCCTCAAATGTTGGCAATCTCAGCGAATCTACCGTGGCCTTTACAGTGTTTTTCATGGCATGGTTTCCAAAATTTCTTTTCATATAATAGTAAGCAAATTTCCCAAAGATATTTCCACTAAAGTCACTTATCTTATACACTCTTTGATGATAATCAAATTTTCCATTGATGTAGTGATAAATTTCCCCAATACCCCCTTCGCCGGGAACTAAAATTGCTTCGCCCTCGTATGAATAGCTACCTATTTTTTCGACTTTTTGTGACCTTACAAAAAAAGGATAAGCCCCATCCTCAATTTTGTCCTCGTTATTCCTTTTTCCAGTCCTTATATCGGCAATCTCTCCCAACCTTTTCACTTCCCACTCTCCGGAAAATCCAGGTAATCGCTTCTTGCCAGTTAGGAGCAACTCCATTGTGCCTTGCTTTATTTTCTGTTTTTTATCTATAAGTCTTTCTATAGATGTTATTAATTCATCTACATCAGACAAAACTTTTGCAATGGCCTTTTGTTCTTGAAGGGGTGGGAGGGGGATTGGTAGGTGTGAATATTCTTGACCACTTATTCCGGGTTGACCGCTTCTCATGGACATAGCAGAAACCCAATTCCGGTAAATCTTTGTTTCAGTATAACTTTTCAGGAATCCCGGTATTAGTTTTTCCTCGTTCGGCCTAAATCTTATTAAATATCCCGCAAAAACAAGCAATCCATCTTTGGTGTTATAAAGATATGTCTTGCCAACACTTGCACCAGTTCTGGCAAAAACCAAATCACCGTCCGAAAGTATATATTTGCTCACATCTTTACATTTCACAGATACTCTCTCGTTTTTCCTCAGTCCACCCCGTTCGAAGATATCACTTATTCTCAGATAGGTAGGAAGTGAATCGCTGTAAGCCACGGCGGGTGCATTGATTCCATATTCAGGATTACTTACCGTACATTCCCCCAACTTTTTTACTTCCCAATCTTTAGGTATCACCCCTACTTCGGTTTTTTTATATAGGTTTGCACTTCCCAAACTGGTTTCCCCCCCTTTTAAAGTATTGCTTCCTTTTCTATAAATCTGCTATTACCACTGTCCTAATACCCGTCCTGTCATATATATTTTTTAATCTAAGGCCGTTTGTAAAAAAACAATCCATATTCTCAGCGATACCTGTAGCCAGTATTATTGCGTCCTGTGTTTTAATATTGTGGCTGGTTCTAAGTCTTGCTTCCATATCTGCAATTTCAAATAAAATGGATCTTCTATCTACTTCCATGATTTTCATTCTTCTTTTGCCTATGTATGAGCATCTATGTCTTGCCATATTTCTTTGCCTAATCCCTCCATAGCTTTTGCAAAACTAGCCGGCTTTTCCATTAACAATATTTGTCTTGTCCTTCATCGTAAAACAATATGATTTCAATTCCCAGTTTCAATCCTGCCTTTTTACTACGGTATTTTTACACTTAAATCATGGCTCAGTTTGGAAATAACACTCCCTTTCATAAAACAGGATAATCCTTAGGCAAACCCCATCCTTTGAAGATGTGATTTTACCCTTTTCTCTAGGTTTGATACTTCTTTTTCTATTTCCGGTAAGGTTTTGTCATATCTGTCTGCAAGTTCTTTTATCCTAGTTGTAAGTCTATGGGAGATTCTATCCATTTCTGAGTTGATTTTGTTTGTTATTGATGTGAGCCATTTATCATTTACTAATATATCTTGTATTTCTTCTTTGGAAAGTCTTTTGTATTTATCTTGGACTTTCTTTTGAAGCTTTTTATTTTCTTCTCTTATAAGTCTCTTTGCTTTTGTTTCTTCATCGGTGATTTTTAAATATTCTTCAAGGATTTCAAGTTCTTCCACTTCATCTACACCATCTTCGTCAGCTTTTAGTTCTCTTATGCGCTTATTAAGATTTGTCTTGGTTATATTCCCTCTTTCATTTTTTATTTCTTGGGGACTCCATCTTCCCCTGTATGTTCTGCTTCAAATTCTTCCTTATTGTTTATTATTTCGTCTTTTTTTGCTTCAAGCTTTTCTATGGCCTCTTTTTCTTTTTTAAAGAATCTATTTACCATCAAGTCTGCTGGGAGCAATTCTTCATATGCTGTCAGACCATTTTCCAAGACCATATATACATCATCTCTCATAGTCGAAAGCCAGTAGTCCATCAAATGCTGGTAAACATCGTATTTATCAATTAACATAATATCTGAAAAAGCTTTGAGAAGGTCTTCAGATAGGTGAAAAATTAATTCTTTAGGCTTTGTATTGGAATTTATCTTTTTTAGTATTTGTTGGTATTTATCTTTCCAGTTTGTGAGTCTACTTTCTATCTTACGGGAATATTTTATGAAATCCTCATGGCCAAAGATTGTTGATTTTATATCGTCTGTTGCTGTATTTAGCTTATAATATCCTTCCCTGTTGGTAGGTGAGAAGAGTTGGTTTTTTAAATTCGGATATACTGACCAGTATTTTTTTAAATTATCTATATCTTTATTAGGGATACCTCCCATAAGGTGTGCTTTAATATCTTGTATGTCTTCTTCTTCTTGGGTATCTATGTATCTGGGTATATTCAGGTTGTATTCATTTTCCTTTATCTCTTTTATATTTACGAAACGTGAATATTTTGGAATTTCTAGCTGGTCTTTAAATACATCTACGATTTTATGTATATCCCGTTCCCTGAGGCGGTTTTTGTTACCGTCTTTTATGAAACCACCACTTGCGTCCATCATAAAAATACCCTGTCGTTTATAGGCATCTTCCTTGTCTATTACTATAATTGATGCAGGTATACCTGTGCCATAGAACAGATTTGGGGGTAGGCCGATTATTCCCTTAATCAGGCCCCGTTTTACAATATTTTTTCGGATTTTGGCTTCCATATTTCCTCTAAAAAGCACTCCATGGGGTAAGATTATGGCACCTTTACCTTTACCGTGTTTTAATGAGTGTATAAAGTGTAGTAAAAAGGCATAGTCCCCGTTTTTGGTGGGGGGAATTCCGAATCCTTGGAATCGACCGTATTTATCATTTTCCGGGTCAAGGCCACTTCGCCAGGATTTAATGGAAAAGGGTGGATTTGCTACTGCATAATCAAAGGTATCAAGACCACCTTCGGGTTTGAGAAACTCCGGTGATGAAAGTGTATCACCTTGGCGGATATCTGCTATTGCATTTCCATGTAGTATCATATTCATTTTTGCAAGGGCCCTTGTAGCATTATCCTTTTCTTGGCCGTAGATTGTAAGGCCATATGGTGCTTCATCGGCAGCCTTTAGCAGTAGGGAACCACTTCCACATGTTGGGTCATATATTGTATCACCACGGCTTACTGAGTTTTCCACACCGATTACTTTTGCCATAACCCTAGATACTTCAGCAGGTGTGTAAAACTGGCCTTTGGATTTTCCAGATTGCGTGGCAAAGTTTCGCATTAGATACTCGTAGGCATCCCCCAATAAGTCATCACCGTCTGCACGGTTTTTGCTCATGTCAAGACTATCAGATTCGAAAATGGATATTAGATTTGAGAGCCTGTCTACTTTTTCTTTACCACGGCCTAGTTTGTCATCATCATTGAAATCTGCAACCGTTATAATACCAACTAAATCATTTTCTTCCGCAAGTTTATGTATTATTTGATTCATTTTATCGCCGATTTCGGAGTCTCCTTTAAGTCTTGACATATCGTGAAAACTACCGCCTTTAGGCACTATTAGAAGTGAATCGGGCTTGCTGTAGTATTTATCTGTAACATATTTAACAAAAAGCAAGACGAGAATATAGTCTTTATATTGAGAAGCATCCATACCTCCTCTTAATTCATCACAACTCTTCCAAAGTTTGCTATATAAATCACTCTTTTTTATTGCCATTTATCTTCCCCCTGATTTTGTCAATTACCATTATTCTAAATTCTCTTTTCGTTTTATATTAAAAAAATAGTTTTTAACTGTAAATTATAGAGCAAAAGGCCATCTCTAATTGCCTTTTCATTTCCTAATATTCATTTCTGTTTTGTTGATAGTATCATATTTGCTTCTATTTACTCCCACTCAATTGTGGCAGGTGGTTTTGATGTGATGTCGTAGACTACTCGGTTTATTCCTTTTACTTCACTTGTGATCCTAGTTGAAATAGTGTCTAATAAGTTATGGGGAAGTTTTGCCCAGTTTCCGGTCATGCCGTCGGCGCTGGTGATAGCCCTTATGGCTACTGTATGAGTATATGTTCGTTCATCTTCAATGACACCTACACTTTTAATATCAGGTAAGATTGCAAAGGCTTGCCACAAATCCTTATAAAGGCCTGCTTTTTTTATCTCGTCAACAACGATAAAATCAGCCTCACGCAATATATTGAGTTTCTCTCTCGTAATTTCCCCTAGAATTCTAACGGCAAGGCCTGGTCCAGGAAAGGGGTGGCGATGTACAAGTTCTTCCACAAGGCCCAATTCTATACCGATTTTCCTGGCATCATCTTTGTATAATTCCCGCAAGGGTTCTATGAGCCGAAATCCTAAATCCTTCGGGAGGCCTCCCACATTATGATGGCTTTTTACACCTCTACTCGATGTAGTCCCGCTTTCTATCACATCAGAGCGCAGGGTCCCTTGAACTAGAAAATCAATTTCCCCGAGTTTTGCCGCTTCTGTTTCGAAAACTCTAATAAATTCCTCACCTATAATCATCCGCTTTTTTTCTGGGTCGGTTACACCCTTTAGCTTCTCTAAAAACCGCTCGGATGCATCCACTGCTATTAGATTCATGTCAAGTTTATCCCTAAATGTTTTTATGACATAATTGGCTTCGTTTTTCCTGAGAAGGCCGTTATCCACAAAAATACAGGTCAAATTATCACCAATGGCTCTATGAACCATAATGGCTGCCACTGATGAATCAACTCCGCCACTTAGACCGCATATTGCTTTTTTATTTCCCACAGTCTCTTTTATGCTCTTTATTTGGTTTTGTATGTAATCCCCTACATATCCTGATTTACCGATTTCATTAATATACCTCATGCTGCACCTCCTGATTTTTGTAGATAAATTAACAATTATGATTAAATGAATATATTCCCTCTTCCGTAATAATCATATCCATCTTAATATCATGGGGCTCTGTCGGAATTGAGTCTTTTAACTGCATTTCAAAAGCTATTGCTATCTTTTTAGTATCGGGTCTTAGCTTAGGTAAAAAATTATCGTAGTATCCTGCACCGTATCCTATGCGCTGTCCCTTTCTATCAAAGACAACACCGGGTACCACCACTATGTCAATATCCTGTAGGATGAATTCTTCCTTTTCCTTTGGCTCAAGCACTCCAAAAGTTCCCGGCGTAAGTTCATTTAAGTTTGTGATTTCGATAGCGAGAAGGCCATTCCCTTTTTTCACCTTTGGCACAGCTACTTTTTTAGCATCTGAAAGCGCCTTTACGATGGCTTCTTTTGTCACGACTTCATTTCTCATATCAACATAAAACATTATAGCTTTGGCCTTTTTATAATAATCAAGGGAAAAAAATGTGGACATGATCTTATGGCTCTTGTGCTTTACCTCTTCTGCCGAAAGCCCAAGTCTTTTTGTCATGGCTTCTTCCCGCAGTTCTTTTTTACTTTTCAGTGTGTTCACCTTCATTTTAGCTTCTTTTCTCTATTATATCACAGGTTTGGGATGAAGAAAAAACTGAAAGAAGTTTTCCTTTAAGCCTTTGTCCTATTTAATTTTATACTGTAGTTTGCAATAAACCAACCTAAAGCCCCCCCTAAAATATAGCCCACTATTGTTATTATCCTTGGTACAGCTCCGGAAAAATATACAATCCCGCCAATAATTTCAGTGAATACTACTCCGAACAATAGGGAAACACATCCAGTTACTCCCACCTTGAAAAAAGTTTCAAGGGATTCAAACTCCAAAGTTTCACCACTTCGCTCAAGTTTATTCATGTCAAATAGGAATTTCGATGCTAGAAGCATCAGCACTGCAGATATAGAATGAAATACTATTGGAATATTTTTTATGCCACCTAACACTCCTGGTATAGTATATCTTGCAAATACATCCAAAAACCTATAGATCACGTGTGTGTGAAATCCCCACAATGTCATATTCATGTCCATAAGCCCTATAAACCCTATTGGAAATACAAAAAATATAATTGTTAGAACTAACTGGGATATGGAAGTCCCTGTAAGGCTTGCGAATAATAGGGAAAAGCTCATCACTACGAGTAACCTAAAGATATTTGACCAAAACCAATGCATTACTAGGCCTGCCGTATAAAAATCCCTTAATCCCTTTGAAAAAACCAAGGCTGAAAGCATTATCACAGCATTTATTAAAAAAGGTGTGATGATATTTGCCAAAGCAACAACCACTTTATTAAAAAATATTTCATA
>CAYMGK010000052.1:0-10453 GCA_964389965.1 uncultured Clostridia bacterium
TCCATACAATCGCCAGTGATGTCAATTATCATTGATTCCTCGTGAGCCGCGGTTTTATTTTTATCCGTTTGCTCCTTACCGGCTTTTTCATCGGCGCCTTCCTTTTTCCAATGCAACCCTGTGTAGTCCGCACGCAGATAAATCTTGTACTCCGCTGCTGGAATCCCATAATCTTTGATCATCTTGATGATCAGGTTTCGAAAGTCATTGGCACTGAAATTGGTCTCCACGTACATATCAAGACGATCAAGCTTGAGCGGTGATCTCATCATCCCAGGATCTTTGGCTCTAAAATATTGTGATTTCCTTCCGTTGAATCTGGGGTTGTCCGGAAACCTGCTGATACGATCGGGGTTGATTTCGGCGAGAATATTGCATGTTTCCAGGAACATCTCTTTCCATTTGGTGACATACACCTTTCGACCCCTCAATTCAAAGGCATGGGGCCTTTTATGGACAAAGTTCTCATGCAGTGTGTGGACTGCGGAAACATCAACCTCGTAGTCGCTATAATTTGGTATCTTTTTTTCGATGTCCTCGATCGCTTCATCTTCAGATACCAGGGTCACTTCTTCTAGTTCAAATATATCCGTATAGCTTTTTATTCTCTGGGAAATCTTCTGCAACTCAGCAGCCCTGGACATCATTACTGCAGCTTCTTTAAATTCCTTGTCCTGAGATAGTTCATTGCCCCTGGCAGCAACAGCTGCTGCTGTTTCGTCTATCGAATCTATCAGCAGATTCATCGCTGTATTGATCTCTCCAAGCTGCTCCGGAAATTCATCCCTCAAGAAATTGAGAAAAGAGTCATCAAACAAAAATCACCACCCCCAGAATTTGTTCAATTCATACTCTATGAAGGCTTCACGCACCCTTTCCATGGTTGCCATAGTCCATATCATCTATAAATTCCGATGCCGGCTCAACACCGGTGATCAGCAGATGATCCCTCGCCCTAGTGCAGGCCACATACAGAAGATGGCGTTCGGTATTGTAAACCTCCTCCAGATCCGCAGCGTCGCCTACCGCCTCCATGCGCGCCTGTAGCGGAATGACTTCATCATCGCATGCCACCACCGCCACTGCACGGAATTCCAACCCTTTGGCCAGGTGCATGGTGCTTACCGAAAGATAGCCGGCAGCTGTTTCAATATTTTCATCCAGCACCCTGTATGGCAAATTCGCCTTCTGAACTGCGTCACAGGCACGCTTCAATTCGGCTGGTGAGCGCACAAAAACGCCGATCTCGTGCGGCTTCACGCCTTCTTTGACTCTATCCTCTATCCAGCATCCCACCGTATCAATTTCATCATTTTCGTTATCCGTGATCATAATCAAAGGCGCGCATCCATTGAAGACCGAGATGGTGTTATCTCTCAATTCTGCATTTCCATCCACATCTGACAACTGTGGATCAAGCAGCCTGTCTGCATGCATTCTGATCTGATGTGATGTCCGGTAATTGATACGCAACGTTCTCGATCGACCGCGGATATCAACTCCCAGTGCTTTCCACGAAAAAGGGAGCTGAAATATGCGCTGTCCCAGATCGCCGGTAAAGAAAAGGCTGTCTGGACGGCCCCCACCTATTGCAGCTAGAAAACGCAACTGGGCAACGCTCACATCCTGCGCTTCATCCACCACAACATAATCGAAGGGCAGTCTATCACTCTCTTCATACCGAGCGGCCAGCTCGCTAAACATCCCGGCATGGGTAACCTGATTATGCTCTCCTAACCGGTTTCGAATATGTTCAAAGATCTGCCAGAGATCTGCCCTTTGCCTTTCCGGCAACCGCCGCTTCCGCCCCAGGCGAAGAATATCACGATATGATGGCCAATTCTTCAGCTGCCAGGCATCCACAATTTCTTCCCATTCTGTTACCAGGAAACGTAAGCTCAAATTTTGGTTCCTGCATTTTTGCAGTGCTTCCAGGACAATCTCCTCGATTGTTTTCCGGTTGGCAATATTGGCTTGGCCGAAATTTGATTCGTAGAGCCTATGACCAACAGTATCCAAAGAGTAAACCTCCAGGCGCTCGGCGATGCGTGGTTCATTGCTGATCAGGCTTTTCATCTTATATTTCAGAGCCCTGGCCAGGGTATCGGAAAATGTGGTCAGCAGTATTCTGGACTCAGGGTTGTTTCGGGCCAGATATACGGCCCGATGTAAAGCAACAATAGTTTTACCTGTACCGGCGGAGCCGGAGATCCTCACCGGGCCACTGTAATCGCCTTCAACCAGTTGCCTCTGAGCCGGGTGAAGGAATATAGCCCATTTATCCCAGGGGTATTCCAGAACACGTTGAAATTCTTCTTCGTTGGCCAGAACCCTGAAACGCCGCCTGGCATCAGGGTGCTCAAAAGGATCAATTCCAGCAGGAACAGGTGAAACTATTTCGGGGTCTGCACCAATAGCCAGGTTCAACAGAGCCTCAGCGGCTTCAGCTGGCAGATGTTCAGCCAATTCCAACACGGTATCTTCATCGGCCTCACGTACTTCCTGCAGCCATTCCACCGGTACACCATAGCTCAGCAGGGTATCGTCTGTAACATTAGCAAACAGGATAGGTTTTTCCCCGGGTGTAACATACTGGGGTACAGTAATCTTTCTAACCATCTCCCGGATCTCAACCAGCTGAGCGGCGCCGGTCCTGGGGTGGGTTTCAAGCTTGCGGCGCTCGGCCCAGCCATAAGCCTGATCATGGTGGCCGGCGTAGCAGAGCAGAAGAGATGATTCGGTTTTGTGAACGATCAGCCTGATGTCATCGCTGGCCCGGACCGACCAGAAACGCCTGTCACGAGCCCGGTTAACTCTATGGAATTGCATGCCGGGGTTAGCCGGGTTCATCTGCAGATCAAAGGCGGTGGTCTTGACCGCCCTCTGCTCCTCACCGGTCAGGCGGGAAAGACTATCAGTAAACGTGTCGGCAATGCGGAATTGCAACGCTGTAACACCACCTTCATGAATAACCCAAGCCCACCGGTAAAATTAATTCATATTTACAATGTCCCAGATGATATCAACTCCGAACGCAAACAGTTAACTATTGGCGTTGAGCTCGTTTAATATCTCTTCCAACAACCCTCTGTATTCCTCATTAATGATAAAATTGTCCTTCTCCCAACTGTAGTTGGGATACTCATAGCTAATTAGTTGTCGCAAATAATCTTTGGCCTTTTGACCCAGCTGATTGGATATCAAAGAGATAAACTGACCCGCTTGCGCCTCGTCTTTTGCTTCATCCAACCGCACAAATTCCCTTTTCAATTCTTCTCTGGTAATTTTCTTATTTCTTTGCAACAGCGGCAGCATGATGTTTTTCATCCTTTTTGCCGACCATAAATTGCCGCCTAAATACTTCATTAGAAGCTCCTTCAAATCTTCAACTGTATAGCTCCCAGGTTCATCGGACATCGCTATTTTAAATCTTCTCTTATCCGATTTTTCCCTTTCGATTTCCTCAGATATTATGGCTGTCTTCGCTATCAGTTCATTTCCTGAGGAGGTGTGAACATATTTTAGAATGATGGCATTAATACCTATGTCGTAGTATTCTGAGAGCCATTTGATCATTCTGGTCAGCGGTTCCTCGATCAAAAATCCCACCAACAAAAGTCTTTGCGCTTTATTAATTACAAATTCATCTACCTCTACACCAACGAAATTATCAGATATGAAATCATAAAGTGGTTGGCCACGATACTGCATACATATTTCGCTTAACCTATCAATATCCCATGTGGCCACATCGGAGGCATAATCAATTGCCTGGGCAAGGCATTCTCTAGGCAATTTGTCCCTTTTCAGTTCAACTATTACCGCGTTGCCAGAGTTGTCCACGCCAAGAAAATCTAGAGGCCCCGATCTTGTGTAGACCTGTTCCCCGATAATCAGAATATCATCGCCCAATATTTTAGGATTGGTTTTAATCCATTTCTCAAGATGATCTTTCTCTTTTTTATCTTTGTCACACAGTGAAACATCAATTTCAACAAGTTCATCGTTGATAATTTCCCAGGTTTTGATTTCAGTAGCCATATCAGTTCTTTGCCCCCCAAAAGCGTTTATTGCACCCGGAATACTTTCATCACTTCGTCGCCGAGGTGGTTGATTACTTTGACGGCGATGCTACCGGTTTTGGGTTTATCGAAAGGGCGGGAGGTATCGCTGTGCAAGGTAGACCAGGCTTCTTTGTTTATCTCTGCTTTCAGGGTGGTTTTGAGGGATCGGTAGGGATCGTTGGCGCCAAGGAAATAGGCCTGGCGAACAAAGAAACTTTCTTCATTATAGTCGGTGTCGATAAACCAACAGGCAATGCCGTCGGGGCCATCGCTGCGAACCTCTCCGGTTGCTGGGTGAAAAACATCTACCCCGTTGATTTTCACCTGAATCTGCTCTTCGCCGGCATCAAGGATGTCAATATCCGGTTCACCGAAGATGACAAAGAGGTTGCCCTTGCCGGTATTTTTCAGATCTTCAGCCATATGCAGGTCTGCGTTCATGCGAGCCCTGAGTACCTGAATACGGCCCAGCTTGTTAAAGTCGGTAGAGTGCGCATCGTAGTTGAAGGCACAGGCAATAAGCACATCAAAATCCGCATCGCCCGCTTCGCGAGCGGCGGCAACTAGATCGGGCCGGGAGACAGTGCCGAATTCGGGGCCGACAAAAATGGCGGCGCGTTTCTCCACAGCCGAATCCTCATCACCTTCTGTGTAGCGCCCCTCGGCGCAGACAAGATTGCCCGGCCAGGGTGTGATGGATAAAAAAATGATCTTGTCCCCTTTATGGGCCTGCTGCACCCCAGCAGTCTTCAGATTTTCCAGGATCATCTGGACAAAATCCTGCTCCGGACCGTAACCCTCGTCTGTATCACCCACCCCATCAATGAGTTCATCGTCTTCGTCAACTCCTAGAACGCGGTGGGGAGAGAGGCTCTCTACAGTGAAAGGCCCGGCCACACGGACTTTTTTGTTATCCTCGTACGGCTTGTCGTAAAGGTATTCATAGTCGGCTTTGGCGGCAATGGAGGCATCGATCTCCTTTTGCCGCTTAATGCGCTCTTCCCACCAGCGGGCATGGACTGACCTTGCTTCTTCCGGCCAGCTGTCATCAGTCTCATGGGGTATTTCCCATTCCTCCCATTGCTCACCCATTGCCTGGTTCATTTTTTTACGGAGCGGTTCGAGCATCTCCTGAAACTTGTCCCAAATAATATCAATTTCCGCATTATTAGCTATTAGTCTCAATGTGATATGAGGTGCCCGTTCATAGACAAAGCCCTGCCGTATATCGCTGCGGACAGGAAGCGGGGAGGGCTCAACTCCCGCTAGCTCTGCCTCCTTGAGTTGCCCATCGCGGCTATCGGCGAGTAGGTAATAGGGATAGCGGGCCCCCATAAGCCGGGCCCGAGCAAGGGCGAGGGCTACGCGAGAAGTGTCGATGGTGATCCAGCGACGGCCCCATTGCTCAGCAACATAAGCAGTTGTACCCGATCCACACGTGGGATCTAAAACTAGATCGCCCGGATCGGTTACCATTAACACACAACGTTGAATAATTTTTTCGTTTGTTTGCACAACGTATACTATGTTTTGCGACCCAATCGTATCACCCCAAAGATGATTAAGCGGTGATACGGGAAAATCTTTTAAAAAGAACTTATATCGGACGCTGTTTTTGGTAAACAGAATTCTGTTGGCCATTAGTGCACGGCGCATGCCTATTTCACTAGTGCGAAAGCGACCTTCTATCATTTTCCCTTGCCATTCTACTGATATAAGGGGATTTGCAGTTCTAATTAGGTCATCTGATTTGAATGGTTCATAACGCTCACAAAAATTTAACTGCTCAGTCCCAAAACACATATTCTCGTATTCGCCCCTTGTTAAAACCCTCCCATCAGATCCTTCGTAATGAGATGCAAGATCTTCATTTTGTCTAACCGTAAATACTTTACGCATCTTGTTTTTTGCAGACTCTCTATTCTTTGCGTACCAAAGGATGTAATCACAGATCGTTGTAACAAAATCAGACGAAACTAAGGATCGCGTTTTAGTGAAAATTATTTCGCTTACAAAATTACTTTCTCCAAATACCTCATCCATCAGCGCCCGCACCCGGTGCACATTCTCATCACCGATCTGTACAAAAATCGAGCCGCTCTCCGACAACAGATCCCGCGCCACTGTCAGCCGGTCTCGCAGGTAAGTCAGATAAGAATGAATCCCGTCCCGCCAGGTGTCCCGAAAGGCTTTCACCTGTTCCGGTTCGCGGGTGATATGATCAACCCTGCCGTCTTTCACATCCCGACTGGTGGTGGACCACTGAAAATTGGAATTGAATTTGATCCCGTAGGGCGGGTCAAAATAGATGCACTGGACCTGGCCGCGCAGGCCCTCCCGCTCGGCCAGCGAGGCCATCACCTGTAGACTGTCGCCGAGGATCATCCGGTTGCTCCAGTTGGCATCATGCTGGTAGAACTCGGTTTTAGCTGCTTCAGGGAGGCCATTAAAATCGTCAAAAAGACTGGGCTGCTCTTCTTCAGGCTTAACATTCTCCCTGGTGCGGCGCATCAGATCATCGATGAGAACCTTCGGATGGACCTTCTCCTGGATGAAAAGCGGGGGTACATCCACAACCAGGTCGGACCAGTCCTGCTCATCCTTGCCCCGCCACACTAACTGCGGGTCGAGATCACGGTTGCGGCGTTCATAAGCGATGCGGATAGGGCTCTGATCCTCTTTCTCCATCACCGACTGATACTCGGCTGTGGGTATATTTTTGCGCGAAGCCTCGTCGTGAGTAAGCGTCTCGATGGTTTTACCCTTATTTTTGCTGGACATTTTAATCCTCCTTCACCGGCGCCCCGGCGACAGCGGAATCGATCATCTTGTTGAACTCTGACTCCACCCTGGCCTCGAAATCAGACTCGATCCGGTAAACTTCGGTAAACTCGGCAAAGGCCCAGCGTCCGTACCGCCGAAGATTATTCACCCCAGGGACCCAGTAGGTCTCCATGGTGGCTTTCTTCTCCTTGGCATCCTCTCGCCGGTAGCCCTTTATCTCCACGATGAGGTGCAGCGGATCGTCACAACCATCGTCAACGAGCACTATAAAATCGGGAAGATAGCGCCGCACCTCCGGCCCGTAGCGGTAGGGCACCTCGAAACCGAGATTGTGATTTTTAACGTAGGCGATCACTCGTGGATGGGATTCAGCCACCCTGCAAAATTCAGCCTCCCAGTCGCTGTCGAGGATCACCCAGTTGATATGGCAGCGCCGTGCATCGGTTTCCCAGCGGCCTTTCTTAGAGGTGTTGAAATTAACATAGACGGTGGATCCGGTGTGATTGTAGGGATCGAGTACAGCTTTGACCGGTCGCCCATTAATCAGGGAGCGGGTAATAGCAGCGGTAATGCGTTCACAGGCCATATCGGCCAGGGAAAGGTACATCAACTGGGCCGGATAAGTTCCTCCGCTGCAGACCAGGCAGTGATCGAGCCACTGCCTGGTGATCCGTTTTAGCTGTCCAAAAAGGTAAAGCCTGGGTGCTTCTCCAGGATTCCGCCATTTAGTGTAGAGAAGGCGTTCGGTTAAATTATAGAGAAGAGTAGAGCGTCGCAAATCGCCGGTATGTTTCAATGTGAGGTCTACGCCTTCGCCAATAATACCTTCGTCCCGAGTAATGGAAGGGCCGACCAGATCAGGGGTTAGCTCCAGGATGGAGTCTTCGTTGAATGACGCGGTAAGCCTTTCTTCCGGCAGTGCTACTCGATAGCCTTCAACACGGGGAAATGTAATTTCAAGGTGATCCCGTTCTGGCCGCACCGCCTTGACCTGGATCGTTTCGCGAGGCGGCTGCGGCGGCGCGATGACGGGCTTGGCCGTAAAATCAAAGGGAACCCCCAGGACATCAGCATACTCAACGTCAAATAAATCTTCTTCATTTATATCGTAAGATTGCCGGCGCAGAGCCCGGCCGATGACCTGTTCGCAGAGCAGCTGGGTGCCGAAAGCCCTCACCCCCAGCACATGGGTCACATTCTGTGCGTCCCAACCCTCGGTGAGCATGGAAACGGAAACAACACAGCGGATCGACTGACCCAGGCGACCTGTCTTACCCACAGTGTTCATCGCTTCACGCAGCAGATCCTGATCGCTCAGGTTTTCTGCCTGTTGTCGATCGCCTGTACGCTGAATGATTTCGCGGCGAAAGCGTTCAATGGGATCGGCGGCCATTTTGCGAAAATTGCGATCCAAGGGCTCACCCGATTCAAGCTGCTCGCTGTCGATAAGCAAAGTGCGGGGAACAGGATAGGGCCTATCGTATTCATCATAATTTTGGAAAAGCGCCAGGCGGCCGTTCTCAAGGGTAGCCGAACCATCATCGTTTTCCCGGAAATGCCCAGAAATATAGTCATAAACAAGTTTGGATATTGATGTATTCTGGCAGACAACAATGAAACAAGGGGGGGCTTCGATACCGCTTTCTGACCAGAGGTCAAAGGTCTTTTTGTAATGCCCGTAGAGTGCTTCCAGCGCGGTGAGCAACTCCACAGGCAGGCTCAGGGGATCCAGAAATTTGGCCTTACCGCGGCCTTTTCGGGGCATCTTTTTACGGATGTGCGCCCAAAGATTTCGGAATCTAGGCATCTCACCACCAGGAATATTGTCGGCGACGGGCACCCGGGGCAGCTTGACAATACCGCACTCGATGGCATCCATAAGTGAAAAGTCGCTCATGGTCCAGGGGAAAAGGGTGCCTTCAGCGTATCCCGAACCCCTTAGGAAAAACGGCGTCGCTGAAAGATCAAGGACGCGTGAAATTTTCAATTTACGGTTGACTGCCTCCAGCCCATTGATCCAGAGGCGAGCTGCCTCAAGATTTTTCTTGGCCTCCTTTCGATCGTCCCCTTTTAACTCACCCTCATCATCATGATCAGCTTTTTCGCGATAACAATGGTGCGCTTCATCATTAAACACCATGATGTTTTTCAGACCCAGCAGATCGGGCATAACTCGCTGGAGCATCTGTCCCTCTGTTTCAAGCGTGTTCAGTTCTTCACCACGGCCCTGCAGCAAAGAGCGGCCGCCCCGGGACAGCTCCAAGACTTCGCGCAGCTTAAAAGCATGGTAATTAGTGATGAATATTTTGGCCTGATGCAAAACACCGAGCAGGTCGTTGGGGACCAATTCGCGTTCCTGATAGTAGCTGTCGGGGTCATTGGGCTTAAGCACGCGCAGCCGTTCTTTGATCGTCAGCCCGGGAGTTACCACCAGAAAGCCGCGGGTAAAATTTTTGCTGTTGGGCCGGCGCACCGCATTGATCGTCTGCCAGGCGATCAGCATGGCCATAACCGTGGTCTTGCCGGCGCCGGTAGCCATTTTCAAAGCCAGGCGCATCAGTTCGGGGTTGGCCTCGGCATTCGCTTTTTTGAGGTGATCGAGAAAAGTTTTGCCGGCATTGCCGGACCTTGGTGCCACCTCTGTCAACCAGATCACCGTTTCCACGGCCTCAACTTGACAGAAAAAGGGTCTGATGTTGTTAAAACGGTGATGCCTCCAGTGTTTTAACAAGCGTGCGGTTTCAGGTGTAACCTTCCAGTCAGCAGGATTCGGTATGCTCCGCCATTTATCCACATGACGTCGAAGGGCATTGATCATCGGCGTGGGATCATACTGTTGTTCCTCGGTAGATAGACCTTTGCCCTCGTCAAATATGATCCGCTGCTGATCCGCTCTGCGTTTTTTTGGTTTTGGGATGGGCGTTATAAACTCGGCCATACGGCGGTTCTCGATTATTTTTTGAGTCGGCTGACCCTGTTCGTCAAGCTCCCAGTGTCGAGAGGGATATTCGTAGGGTGAGTTGAGGATAGGCGCTTTAAAAAATAAATTCTCCATAGAGACCATACCCCTTTTATTTGAAGACAAAATATCCTGCTTTCGGAACATTTCTTTGAATGCGCCTAAAATCCCTTCATTAAGCATTAGGAATCCGCCGGCTTGCGCTAGTTTCTGCCCTTGACGCAACAACTCAGTAACTTGGAGGCTTGAATGCAAACCCCGGATAATGTGAGTACATAACGACCGGAACTGGCGGAGCCCTCTCCCAATGCGGAGATTCTTCGCTGCGCTCAGGATGACAAGAAGCGGTTACTGGTCAGCACTTAGATTTCATTTGAACAACTTGCGCATGGCTCTGCCGGTTGCCCGGCCGGTGATGCGGCGGGCGGCTCTCTTGGCCACCTTCTGCGGGTCACCGCTGGAAAGTGCCTGGACGTCGCCCAGCAGCCGGGCGATCCTGTAGAGCAGGCCCCTGGTCTTGTGTATGCTCACGGTATCCCTCCTTTTACCGGTAACTGCTTAACCCCAAACTAGGTTCTAGAACGATACCCAGATTCCCCCTCTCCCTGTCCCTCTCCCGCAAGGGGAGAGGGGACGTACAGAGGAG
>CAYMGK010000053.1:0-10442 GCA_964389965.1 uncultured Clostridia bacterium
ATAGCAGTATTGGATTTGGTACTGCTGTAAATACGGTTGTAGATGTACTAAATAAAATCCGGGATACTGCTACATCACATGAGAGGACTTTTGTAATAGAAGTTATGGGAAGGAAAGCAGGTCATTTGGCATTATATACGGGGCTTGCAAGTGGTGCTGAAGCTATTTTAGTCCCCGAGATCCCTTTTGATTTGAATAGAATTTGTGAGAAAATCATATCAGGCTATAAAATAGGGAGATTACATAGTATTATAGTTGTTGCTGAAGGGGCGGCCGATAGTATCAATGTGGGAAAAATCATAAAAGAAAGCACTGCCCTTGAAACCAGGGTGATCATTTTGGGGCACCTTCAAAGAGGCGGCGCCCCCTCAGCTTATGATAGAATACTGGCTAGTCGTTTTGGCGGTGAAGCCGTGAATTTATTAAAACAAAACATAAAGGGCAAAATGCTTGGTGAAATTAATGGGGAATTAATAACAACGGACATGGAAAAAGTACTTGAGACTTCAAAACCTTTAGATATGGAGATGTATCGACTAACTGAAATACTATCACATTAAGGAAGTGATATTAATGCTTAGGACCAAGATAATATGCACTCTTGGGCCTTCAAGTGAAAGCAAGCAAGAAATAGCCCAACTTATCAATGCAGGCATGAATATAGCTAGAGTTAATCTATCACATGGGGACCATAAGGAACACCTAAGAAGAATCAAGGCACTGTATGAGGCCTGTGCAGAACTTAAAACGGACATTGCTTTACTGCTTGATACAAAAGGGCCGGAAATACGATTAGGAGAATTTGTTGGTGGGAAGGTGATTTTGGAAAAAGGCCAAATGTTCACTATAACATCCTCACCAATGCTAGGGAGTAAAACGAAAGCATTTGTTAATTATGAGGATATTTCCTTGATAATAAGTCAAGGGGATACAATTCTTCTAGCGGATGGACTTATCGAGCTTCTAGTTAATAAAATACAAGGCAATGATATAATTTGCACTGTTATAAACGGCGGAGAGCTAAGTGACAAGCAAGGTGTGAACATACCGGGCAAATCACTACCTTTTCCTACATTAGCTGAAAAAGACATAAAAGATATTATTTTCGGCATAAAGGCAGGAATGGATTTTTTAGCCGCATCCTTTATAAGAAAGGCTTCTGATGTAACTGAGATAAGAAAGGTATTGGATGCGAATGGCGGGAATGATATTCATATAATTGCCAAGATAGAAAACAGAGAAGGTGTCGAAAACATAGATGATATAATAAATGTTGCAGATGGCATCATGATTGCCCGCGGGGATTTGGGTGTGGAAATCCCCGTCCAGGAGATCCCGCTGATCCAAAAACAAATAATTGAGAAATGCAATATTTCGGGAAAACCTGTTATTACTGCTACACAGATGCTGGACTCAATGATAAGAAATCCTAGACCTACGAGGGCGGAAACAACTGATGTGGCAAATGCTATATTCGATGGGACAGATGCCATTATGCTATCTGGAGAGACTGCCGCAGGTAAATATCCGGTGGAATCGGTTGTAATGATGGTAAACATTGCACAAAAAGCGGATCAAGTTCTAATAGAACATGTAAAACAAATACCCATAGATGTAAAGTCAGTGACAGATGCCATAAGTCATGCCACCTGTTCCATTGCATCAGAACTTGGTGCCAAAGCGGTTATTACCTCTACTAAATCCGGCTACACTGCAAGGGCCGTGGCAAAATTCAGACCAGAAGTCCCTATAATTGCAGTTACATTTAATAAAAAGGTGTTAAAAACTTTGCAGATCGTACGCGGCGTTATACCCCTTGAAGTCAAAAAGACCTTTACAACAGATGAAATGTTTGACGAAGCGGTCAAAGGTGCTCTAAGTTCTAAAATGATTGAAAAAGGTGATCTGGTTGTTATCACCGCAGGTGTTCCAGTCAACGTAACAGGCACCACTAATCTAATCCGTGTTTATGTTGCTAAGTAACGGGGCCTTCCAATATACAATGCCATGAATTTCATCAGAAAATACGTCATTTACTGGGGGGATTAGTATGCTACAAAAAGCAATACGTGAGGAGATCATTTGTTATGGAAAAAAACTCATTGAAGGTAAATTAACTAAGGGCACTGGGGGAAATATTAGTATATGTGACAGGGAAACGGGCCTAATGGCTATTACACCAAGTGGCATTGATTATTTTGATATTCAACCGGAACAAATTGTCCTAATTGATGTAAACACGGGTGATATAGTAGAAAGTGATAATGTGCCATCAAGTGAATCCAACATGCACCGGATTTTATACAAATACAGGTCAGATGTGCATGCGGTTATACATACACACACCACATTTGCTGCTACAATTTCTTGTCTAAATCAGCCTTTGCCCCCAGTCCATTACTTGGTAGCACATGCGGGTGTAGATGTCCGCTGTGCCCCGTATGCAACTTACGGAACTGTTGAATTAGCAGAAAATGCATTTGAAGCAATGAAAGATAGAAAAGCCTGCTTATTGGCAAATCACGGTTTATTGGCAGCAGGGAAAAATCTCGCCGAAGCCTATATGATTACAGAACAAATCGAGTTTTGCTGTGAACTGTACTACCGTTCTAAATCTATAGGGGAACCTGTCATCTTGCCTAAAGATGAGATGGAAAGAATGATAGAACGCTTTAAGAACTACGGAAAATCAGTGTAGCAGTTGTTCAAGATACAAAAAATGGCTGATATTTTATTAAAAGTGCTTGACATAATTTTAAACCATGATAGAATACATAGAAATACTAAAACATAGTGCATTCAATTGAAATGTCTTTAGGAAGTGTACCTAGGGTTCCGACCAATGTGGTGTCTGAGACCGAGCGGTACAATCTAAGGTCCACCTTAGAACACCGTGAGCATAAAAAGCTCCAGCGGCAGGTTCCTATAGGAATTATTCCGCTGGTTTTTTTATAGGTTTTAGTATATAGCATTCAAATGTTATGATGGAGAGTATTACAAAGAAAGTGGTAAAGAGAGCCGGGTAAGGTGAAAGCCGGTACACCCTATTTGTTATTTGCTCGCTCCTGAACAGCCCGGGTGAAATTGCAGTAGCCCCGGCCGCAGCATTGCGTTAAAATGAAGTAGTTTTCTACTTCCCAAGGCCAAAGCCGCAAGGTGAGGCAAAACAGGGTGGTACCGCGAGAATTCCCCCTCGTCCCTGAGAATATATCTCAAGATGAGGGGGTTTGTTTTTTCTAATATTATAATGGAAGGTGGTGCAATGGATGGGAATTACCGGTGCCCAAGCCTTAATAAGAGCATTGGAGCTTGAAAATGTAAAGTATATATTTGGATACCCCGGTGGTGCAATACTGCCCGTATATGATTCTTTATGTAATTCTAGGATAAAGCATATACTCACTCGCTCAGAGCAGGGAGCTGCCCATGCGGCTAGCGGTTATGCTCGGGTTTCCGGCCAAGTAGGTGTATGTATGGCAACATCTGGCCCTGGGGCAACCAATCTAGTGACGGGAATTGCTACAGCATACATGGATTCAATCCCTATTGTAGCGATTACAGGCCAAGTTTCCACAGATGTCATAGGTCGTGATGTTTTTCAGGAAGTGGATATAACCGGTTCAACGGCTCCTTTTACAAAACACAATTATTTAGTAAAAAGTGCAAAGGATATCCCCCGAACCATTAAAGAGGCCTTTTATATATCCTCGACTGGAAGGCCGGGCCCTGTTTTAATCGACTTGCCGAAAGACGTTGCAAATGAAAAGATCAATTTTAAATACCCCGAAGATATTGACCTTAGGGGATATAAACCTAATATAGTTGGTCATCCCTTGCAAATATCAAGAGCAGCTAAAATGATAAACAAAGCTAGTAAACCAATTATCTGTGCCGGTGGAGGTATAAACTCTGCTAATGCGGAAATGGCGATTTTGAAACTAGCCCAAAAAGCCAATATTCCGGTTGTAACCACATTAATGGGTATAGGTGCATTTCCTGCAGACCATGAACTTTGTTTGGGCATGGTTGGTATGCATGGTATACCGTGTGCAAACAAAGCAGTTGCAAAAGCCGATTTAATTGTTGCGGCGGGGGCCCGCTTTTCTGACAGGACTATAGGGAAGGCCGAGGGATTTGCACCAAAAGCCAGGACTATACACATTGATATTGATCCTGCGGAAATAGGCAAAAACATAAAAATAGATACACCTATTGTAGGGGATGTTAAACAAATCCTTCGTGAAATTGAAAAAGATGTGGAATCCAGAGGCCCTACTAGTTGGAACGAGTATGTTTCAAGCCTAAAGACTAAAATTACATCAAGCCATAGGAACGGGAGTCTAAACCCTATCGAGATAATTAAACAACTTTCACATAAAACTAAAGGCAGGGCAATTATTACTACGGAAGTCGGCAGCCATCAAATGTGGACTGCTCAGTACTATGATTTCATTAAACCTAGGACTTTCATATCTTCCGGTGGACTTGGCACAATGGGATATGGCTTACCGGCAGCTATTGGAGCCCAAGTAGCACGGGGAGATATGATGGTGATCAATGTATGCGGTGATGGAAGTTTTCAAATGAATTTGATGGAAATGGCCACTGCTAGGGAAAACAACCTTCCTATAAAAATAGTCTTATTTAACAATAGTGGCCTGGGATTAGTGCGACAGCTACAGGAATTTTACTGTGAAAAACGCTATAATCAAGTGCATTTCGGCTTTGTGCCGGATTTCGTTAAACTTGCTGAAAGTTACGGTATCAAAGCAATGCGGATACAACAGCAGCAGGAAGTTTCTGACGCCATTGATAGTATGATTTTCGAAAAAGGTCCATTTTTGCTCGAGTGTTACGTGGGGATTGATGAAAATGTTTACCCAATGGTGTTAAATGGTTCTTCCATCAACGATATGATTGGAGGGTAGTAAGCCGTGAAAACAACTCTCTCAGTGCTAGTAGAGAACCACCCAGGAGTATTATTTAGGATTGCAGGTCTTTTTAGCCGCCGTGGGTTCAATATTGACAGTTTAGCTGTGGGGACTACTGAAAACCCTGATATATCCCGCATTACTATAGTAGTAGAAGGGGATAAATATATTGTGGAACAGGTCAAAAAACAGTTAAACAAGTTGGTGGATGTAATCAAAGTTAGCAAAATATTGCCGGAAGATTCAGTGACACGGGAACTGATCCTTATAAAAGTAGATGCAGAACCTAAAATAAGGTCGGAGATAATCCATATGGCGGAAATTTTTCGGGCTAATATTGTGGATGTGAGCCGAAAATCCATGACAATAGAACTTACTGGTGACAAAAATAAGATAGGGGCATTTGAGGAACTGTTAAAGCCTTTTGGCATAAAAGAGCTTGTTAGAACTGGTGTAGTAGCTGTAAATAGAGGTGCTAACACTATTAAAATTGAGGAGGAGAAATAATATGGCAAAAATGTATTATGACAATGATGCGGATTTACAATTACTGCAAGGAAAGACGGTGGCAGTTATAGGGTATGGGAGCCAAGGCCACGGCCACGCTTTGAATTTGAAGGAAAGCGGCATTGATGTAGTTGTAGGTCTGTATGAAGGGAGCAAATCCTGGCAAATTGCCGAAAAAGCAGGCCTTAAGGTAAGGACTGTCAGTGAGGCATCCAAGGAGGCGGATATTATCATGATACTGATACCTGACCATCTCCAAGGGCCCATATATGAGGAACAAATAAAGCCCCATTTAAAACAGGGAGATGCCATAGCATTTGCCCATGGTTTTGCGATAGTCTACAGCCAAATAGTTCCACCGGAATACGTGGATGTTTTCATGATAGCACCTAAGGGACCTGGGCATTTGGTAAGACGCACTTATGAACAGGGTGGCGGTGTACCGTGCCTTGTTGCAGTGGAACAAGACCATTCAGGAAGGGCAAAAGATATTGCACTGGCATATGCTAAAGGTATCGGCGGGACAAGAGCAGGGGTTATTGAAACTACCTTTACCGAAGAAACCCAGACCGATTTGTTTGGAGAACAGTGTGTTCTCTGTGGTGGTATAACGGAACTCATCAAAGCGGGATATGAGACACTTGTGGAAGCGGGTTTCCAACCGGAAATTGCATACTTCGAATGCTTACACGAAATGAAGTTAATTGTTGATCTTATATATGAAGGTGGACTAAGCCTTATGAGATATTCCGTCAGTGATACTGCCAAATACGGGGATTTCACTGTAGGAAAACGCATTGTAAACGAAGAAACCCGCAAAGAAATGAAAAAAGTCCTAGACGAAATTGTAACAGGGAAATTTGCCAAGGACTGGATCACTGAAAACCAAACCGGTAGGCCGGTTTTTAGAGCCATTCAGGCAAAAGAGGCAGAACATTCAATTGAAAAAGTAGGCGAAAAACTTAGAAGTATGATGCCTTGGCTTAAAAAAGAGCAGTAGTCATGACAACGCACCTAATAAATGCAAAAACTTATTCAACAACTTAGCAACATAGTTGTACAGGTAAGCGGCACAAAAGGAGGGGTTGAAAATGCCCAGGAAAATAGAGATTTTCGACACTACGTTGAGAGATGGAGAACAGACCCCAGGAATTTCTTTAAATGTTAAAGAGAAATTGGAAATAGCGAGACAGCTTAAAAAGCTGTCAGTAGATGTGATTGAAGCGGGATTTCCCATAGCTTCAAAAGGTGATTTCAATGCGGTAAAGTCAATTGCAGAAAATGTTAAAGGACCGGTAATAGCAGGGCTAGCCAGGGCAAACTTTGAGGATATAGATTGTGCTGCGGAAGCTGTGAAGGCGGCGGAAAAACCGCGCATCCACACTTTTATTGCATCTTCACCAATACACATGAAGTATAAATTAAAAATGACAGAACAGCAGGTTTTAGAGACTGCTGTAGCAGCGGTAAAGCGGGCAAAGTCCTATGTAAAGGATGTGGAATTCTCGGCAGAAGATGCATCAAGGTCCAATGTAGAGTTTTTATGCAAACTTTATACGGAAGCCATTAAAGCCGGAGCTACTGTCATAAATGTGCCCGATACAGTTGGGTATACAACCCCCCAGGAATTTGGGAATTTAATTAAAACCTTAATGGAGAAAATACCGGGGGTACATAGGGTGAAAGTTAGTGTACACTGTCATGATGACTTAGGTATGGCGGTGGCTAATTCCTTAGAAGCTATTACATGTGGTGCAACACAGATAGAATGTGCAGTAAATGGTCTTGGTGAACGTGCAGGCAATGCCTCATTAGAAGAGGTTGTAATGGCTATTGACACTCGTAAGGATTTTTATAATGTTGAACATAACATAAACACGAAACATATTTACCGCACAAGTAAAATGGTGAGCACCCTTACTGGTATTTCCATACAACCTAACAAAGCTGTAGTAGGGGCCAATGCCTTTGCACATGAATCGGGAATTCACCAACACGGTGTTTTAGCTAAGAAATCCACATATGAAATAATGACACCACAATCGGTGGGCCTTACTACAAATATTTTAGTCCTTGGCAAGCATTCAGGCAGGCATGCTTTCATAGAAAGGTTAAAAGAATTGGGATATGAATTATCACAAGATGAACTTAATAAAGCCTTCCAAAGATTTAAGGATTTAGCAGATAAGAAAAAGGAAATTTCTGATCTGGATATTGAGGCGATTGTGGAAGATCAAGTAATGAAACTACCCCAATACATTGAATTAGAACGCTTTCAGGTTTCTACAGGGAATAAATCCATAGCCACTGCAACTGTGAAAGTCAAGATAAGGGATGAAGTCGTGCAAGAGGCGGCAACTGGTGACGGGCCTATAGATGCAATATATAGGGCCCTTGATCGGGCTTGCAACATTGAATGTAAGCTCACTGATTACTCCATAAGGTCCGTTTCAGGGGGAAAGGATGCCTTGGGGGAAGTAACAGTCAGAGTCGAAAAGAAGGGCAGGATATTTTTAGGTCGCGGCTTAAGCACGGATATCATTGAAGCAAGTGCAATGGCGTACACAAATGCGATGAATAAAACTTTTTGGAATAACGGTTTTAACAAGTCCCGGGAGGTAAAGTAAAATGGGGATGACTATTACTCAAAAAATCCTTGCAGGACATTCTAATAGAAAACACGTGGAGCCGGGAGAACTCATTATGGTCAATGTAGATATTGCCCTTGCTAATGATATAACTGGTCCAGTTGCTATTGAAGAATTCAAAAAAGCCGGTGGTCAAAGGGTTTTTGATCCGAATAAGATAGCCTTAATCCCGGATCATTTTGCTCCTAACAAGGATATCAAATCGGCAGAACTGTGTAAAATACTAAGGGAGTTTGCAAAAGAGCAGCAAATTGCCCATTACTACGAAGTGGGTCGTATGGGGATAGAGCATGCTCTATTACCTGAACAGGGCATCGTGCTTCCGGGAGATTTGGTAATTGGTGCTGACTCGCATACATGCACTTATGGGGCCCTAGGAGCTTTTTCCACTGGAGTGGGCTCTACTGATCTTGCTTTTGCTATGCTGACGGGAAAGAGTTGGTTTAAAGTCCCGGAAACAATCAAATTTATATATCACGGAAAATTAAACCCGTGGGTTACAGGCAAAGATCTGATTTTGCACACGATTGGGGATATTGGTGTTGATGGTGCCTTGTATAAGGCTATGGAGTTTTCAGGTGATGCCCTTTGTCACATAACTATTGATGAAAGGCTTACAATGGCAAATATGGCCGTTGAAGCCGGTGGGAAAAACGGTATTATGGAACCGGATAACAAAACACTGGAATATGTAAAACATCGGGCTAAAAGGCATTATGAATTCTATAAAAGCGATAAAGACGCCATTTATTCAAAGATAATAGATTATAATGTGGGTAAGATTGGGCTAAAAGTTGCACTTCCACACCTTCCCGAAAATGTAGTTGATGTTAAAGAAGCCACGAATATTATAATAGACCAAGTAGTTATAGGGTCGTGCACTAATGGAAGACTAGATGACATGAGGATTGCGGCAAAATTAATGAAGGGGCATGAAGTCCATCCGTATGTGAGATTAATAGTGATTCCGGCCACACAGCAAATCTACCAGGATATGATAAAAGAGGGTATCACTGATACTTTTATCAAAGCAGGCGCTGTAGTTAGCACACCTACCTGTGGCCCATGTTTAGGTGGATATATGGGAATTCTAGCTAAAGGTGAAAGGGCGGTTGCTACTACTAATAGGAACTTTGTGGGTCGGATGGGACATCCTGAAAGTGAAGTATATCTTTCAAGCCCCGCAGTAGCCGCAGCCTCCGCAATCAAAGGAAGGATAGCCCACCCGGAGGAGGTCGTATATAATGATATTTAGGGGCAGGGCTTGGGTTTTCAAAGACAATATTGATACAGATGTGATAATCCCCGCCCGTTACTTAAACACAACGGATCCAAAGGAATTGGCATTACATTGCATGGAAGATTTAGATCCGAAATTTTCAACTAAAGTCAAGCCTGGGGATATTATCGTTGCAGGGGATAACTTTGGATGTGGAAGCTCCCGAGAGCATGCACCACTTGCCATTAAATCAGTGGGCATAAGTTGTGTAATTGCATCTTCTTTTGCTCGAATCTTTTATAGAAATTCTATCAATATAGGACTTCCCATTCTTGAATGTGAGGACAATGTTAAAAATATAAAGACCGGTGATGTGCTTGAAATAGATACGGAAACTGGGGATATCAGAAATACGACAACAAATGTGACATACAAGGCAAGGCCTTTTCCGGAATTTATCAGAGAAATAATAAATTCCGGTGGCCTCTTAAACTATGCAAAAGGGGTTGGGGAAAATGTATAAGATAGGCCTTGTTTCCGGTGATGGCATAGGACCTGAAATAATAAACGAAAGTGTGAAGGTTTTAAAAGCTATAGCAGGAAAATTTAAAATGCAATTTCAGTTTATTGATATAGTTGCCGGTGGTATTTCCATTGATACCCATGGGACTCCACTTACTGAGGCGGCATTGGACAAGTGCAAAAAATGTGATGGGATTCTTTTTGGTGCAGTCGGTGGTTCAAAATGGGACGAGCTACCAAAAGAACTTCGACCGGAAAGTGCCATATTACTTTTAAGAAAAAAACTCGGGCTATACGCGAACCTAAGACCAGTTGTTTTATTTGAACCTTTAGTTGATGCATCCCCTTTAAAAAAAGAGATAATAGGAGGGGGTCTTAACTTATTGATTATTCGCGAGCTGACAGGTGGGCTTTATTTTGGGAAACCTAAAGGGAGGGAAACATCCCAAGGCGAAATACGAGCTTTTGATACAATGGTATACACTGAAACAGAAATTAAAAGAATAGCCCGCCTAGCATTTGAAACCGCTTTGGGACGAGTAAAGCACCTTACTTCCGTTGATAAAGCCAATGTTTTGGAAACTTCCCGACTATGGAGACAGGTAGTATCTGAAG
>CAYMGK010000054.1:0-10374 GCA_964389965.1 uncultured Clostridia bacterium
ATATTATCTAATACTATCAGTCAATCAATCAATAAAGACAGACTGACTGAAATAGACATAGAGATAAAAAGAGCAGGCTTAAAAACATATGACGAATTAATCATTGATGCGGGAATAGAAAAAAGATATTTTAATTATCCGTATACGGAATGGTTAGATGCGGTTAAAAAGGCTATATGGGAAATGTACTACTATAACTATACAGAGATTAAGGGTATCAAAATAGGCCGGATAGATCTGGTGATTAAGTTACAAGAGTTGGATATAGATATTATTACAAGCACGATTGATAAAGCTATTAAAAAAAGCCGGGAAGAGAAAATCGAATATCCTGTAGCTTTTTTAAAAACAGTAATATATAACGAGATAGATGAATTACCGGCTAGGATACAAGCACAAATAAATCATGATTTTGCTAATCCTACCTAAGCCTATTTATTAGCTTTCGTTTTTCTTTATCGAGGGCCTTCTTTAGTCGAAATTGGTTAATTCATCCGACAGTTCGGGGTTTCTGTTATATTTCTCCTTAAGTTTTAATAACTCAATTAAGGGCTTGACATGGAACATAATGGGCTATATAATTATATCCAAGAATGGAAGGTAAAACCGAACATTGATAAAAAAATACGGAGTATGCCAGGTACTAAACCCCTGCTGCCTGATGAGGGAAAGCAAGCCGGTGAACGGGCCGCCTTAGGCCCACGGATTAGCACCTAAAATGGGGATGGGTTCCCCATATTGCCATGACCCAGCGGGGGGGATAATGATACTTCTGCTCAGTCCTAACACATCGTATGGAGAGTGGCCCGGGTGATGCCGGGGAGATACTGCGGTGTTGGATGGCCCTAGCGAGGCTGACCGCATTGCGCGGTACTATGATACCGGTTAACCCGCCGGTAGCCTGGGATGCTTCTTACAAACTGCCGAATACATATTTTAGTTATGCACGCATATAATTTAATAGCCTTAGGGCTATTTTTTATTAGTGGAGGGGGGATGGTAAAATGGTTAAAACGGTTAAAAAGGATGAAATTATTATAAATAATTACTTTGTTTCGGAAACGGAGGAGGAAATTACGCTTAAACTATCTGTTGTAATAGCCAGGTTAATTAACAGGGATTTAGATAATGCGGGAATAGAAAAGGAAAGAGATATATGGAAAGAGTAGCAATTTATATCCGTCTTAGTAGGGAGGATATAAAAAAAATAGACAAAGGAGACGATAGTGAGAGCGTTAAAAACCAAAGATTGGTACTAACTGAATACGCTGTTAAAAAAGGCTGGCAAATTTATGATTTCTATGTAGATGAGGACTATTCGGGTGCAGACAGGGAAAGACCGGCGTTTGAAAGGCTCCTTGAAGATGCGGAAAACCAGGAATTTAGTATAGTACTATGCAAAACACAAAGCAGGTTTGTTAGAGATCTCGAAACAGTCGAAAAAATTATACACGGAACCTTTCTCCGGTGGGGCATCAGATTCATCAGCTTATTAGACGGGGCAGATACTGCGAACATAGCTAATAAAAAATCCAGACAAATCCACGGAATGGTTGACGAATGGTACCTCGAAGATCTCTCGCGCAATATAAGGGAAACCTTTAAAGCGAAAATGAGGGACGGGCAGTTTTTAGGGCCTATTGCTCCATTTGGTTATATAAAAGACGGACACAAACTAGTAGTTGATGTTGAAGCAGCTAAAACAGTAAGGAAAATATTTAGCTTGTATTTGCAAGGATACGGGACACATAGGATTGCACAAATTCTAACGGAGGCAGGAATAGATAAACCATCGTACCATTTCAAAAAAACGAACAAAAATTTTAGGTTACCTAATGTAACTGGTCCTGAGGGCCTATGGCCCCACACGACTGTCCGCAGGATACTGAGAAACCAAACATATATCGGCACATTGGTACAGGGTAAAGAGACCACCGTTTCGTACAAAGACAGGAAACGGGTTTACAAAGATGAAAAAGACTGGATAAAGGTAGAAAATAATCACGAACCTATAATCTCTGAAAAAGATTTTTATGAAGTCCAAACCTTATTGAACAAAAAAAGGAGGAATATAAAGAAAAAAGGCGAAACTCATATTTTCGCGACAAAAGTAAAATGCTTGTATTGTGGCGGGAGTATGATAAGGAGTACAACTAGATCCCGAAAGTATGATGATTTAACATACACATATTTAAAGTGTAAAAACTATGCCCGGGGAGGGGCGAAATTTTGTAAATATATAAATCGGATAAGCTATCCGGATTTATATTTTTATGTAGAGAAGGAATTAAAAAAAATAATAGCACTATATGAAAAAAATCCAGATGCAACGGAAATTACTTCAAATCAAATAAAGAGAGTAGATTATCTGGCAGAAATTAAAAAGTTAACAGGCACATTAAGAACTATAGAAACGGAGATAGTGGAAAAGGGTAGGGTGCTTACGGAATTATATGTAGATAAGGCCAAAGGTTTAGTATCCGCTGATGACTACATAATTGTTTCCCAATCTCTACAGCAGGAAAGGAAACAATTAGAGTTAAGAAAAAACAGTATTAATGAAAAAATAAAAGAAATTTCGGTTTTAGAAAGCAAAAAGGCTGACATTAAAAAAGTAATTAAAACCTATCTTAAAGTCCAAAAATTGACGCATGAGATAGTAGTTGAAACTATTGATTATATAGAGATAGGTGTAGGCGATGGACAAGACAAGACAATTAATATATACTGGAAATTGTAAAGTCAACTACGATGTTTTTGTCTTATAGAATATGACACATGTGTCCCTTATTTTATAAGACAATTTTTGTTATTCTAAGGAGAAAAAACAGAGGAGGTTTAAAAGAAAATGACAAAGATAACGGCAATAATTAATCAAAAGGGCGGGGTAGGGAAAACCACTACCGCGCTTAACTTGTCTTATGCTCTGTCACAAGAAAAGGAAAAGGTGCTACTTATTGACTTTGATCCACAAGCTAGTTTGTCGGCAGCATTAGGTGTTGGCGGCGAGTCTATTCCTAACATACAAAAACTAATGGCAAGGGAGATAGAAGGGAAATTATCCGAAAATTATGAAAATTATTTAGTCAGCGTGAATGAGAACTTAGACCTTATCCCAGGAACACTTGACTTGGCAGGTATAGAGATCTCTTTAGTGAATATTATGAGTAGGGAATTTATTCTTAAAGATGTAATAGAAAAAATTAAAAATAAACATAACTATAATCATATTATCATTGATACATCTCCGAGTTTAGGCATGTTAACCGTCAATGCCTTAACAGCTTGCACCAACATAATTATACCCGTGACCCCCGAATATCTTTCGGCAAAAGGGTTAGCGTTATTGACAACAAATATAAAACGAGCGCAGAGGCGGCTAAACCCGCAGGTAAAGGTAGACGGGATTTTAATTACTATGGCCAATGAAAGACTCAACCTGGCCAAAGAAGTTCTTCAACAGTTAAACAAAGCTGTCGAATATATAAAAACAAACTTCGATTTAGATATGCAAATATTTCAATCACAAATCCCCGTTTCTGTACGGGCTGGGGAGGCAATACTTAACAAGCAATCTGTAATACAATATGCGCCGAAAAACAAAGTAGCCTTAGCGTATCAAAACTTTGCAAAGGAATGGAGTCAGCGTGATAACTAAAACAAAATTGATGTTAATACAAAAACTAACTATTGCGGCTAATTGGGTCTGCAAATCTTACTACACCCGATTCGCTTTCGCCTTCGCTTTCCTTTTTTTATATCTATCATGTGTTTTAGTTCGCCCTATTACTTTAGCAACAATTATTTTAACAATAATTACCTGCATAGTCTTATTTCCTGTTTTTTTTTACGTTAGATTAGGGAATGTTCTGATTGTGAACCGGTTTACAGGCTTTGTTTACATGAGCCTGGCCGCACCACAAAAATACTGGCAATACAGTTATATTTTTGAGTTTGAGAAAGAAAAAATGGCGAGATTATTTAAAAAAGAATTTACGGAAGATTTATTAAAAGTAGCGTTTAAACATAAACGTGTTAAGATGAAAACGCATAAATGGGTAGTAGAAAATATCATTAAGGATGAAAAGATTATATCACGGTTTATTGTAGATATAAGGCCGAGGAGAGCGGTTAAATTGAAAAGCGAAATACTTAATCTAGTAAACCCGGAAGAATTAAAGCAACGGTATCTACATATAAACAAAATTATAAAAAGAAAACGGGTTGGATATACCGTTATACTACAAAGGAGGGGAGATTAACTTGAGCGTGGAAACATGGAACCTAGAGGAAATGTTTGGTCTGCCGGCGGGTAAAAAAGAAGAATCACAAAAGGATCAACCTGTAAAATCAAAAACCGAAGTGCTAATATCGGATTTAATTCCTTTTAAAGATCATCCCTTTCGCCTATACGAAGGGGAAAGACTAAACGATATGGTTGAAAGTATTAAGGAGCATGGAATAATAACTCCAATTGTTCTTAGAAGGTTGGATGATGGCACACTTCAAATTTTATCTGGGCATAATAGAGTTAATGCTGCACAAGTAGCAGGTATCAAGCAAATAAATAAAGATAAATTTATAATATTAGAAGGCGTAACAGACGAAGAAGCCATGTTAATAGTAACAGAAACTAATCTAATACAAAGATCATTTGCAGAATTATCCCATTCAGAAAAAGCAAGAATTTTGACTGAAAGACACAAAGCAATCAAAGAACAGGGGAAAAGAATGGACATAATAAACGAAATTGAAATGATGTCAAACATTGATGGTTATGAGGAAAACTCAACTTCTTATCAATTTGATAAGAAGTTAGAAAGCAATGAAAAATTAGGAGAGAAATACGATTTATCCCCAGCAAATGTGTCGCGATATTTACGGATAGATATGTTAATAGACCAACTAAAAGCACGATTAGATGAGAATGAAATACCTTTTATGGCCGGAGTTGACTTGTCATTCCTTAAAGGAGAACAACAGGAAGTAATAGAATCATTACTGGGAGAAGGATACAAAATGGATCTAAAGAAGGCGGCGGCCCTAAAAACACTGGCCAGGGGTAACTTCAACCCTAGCAAAGCAGAGGATATATTGTCCGGTAAAAAAACAAAAAAGAAAAGGAACCCACGCTTTACAGCGAAGTTTACAAAAAGTATTATCAACCAGTACGTGACAGAGGAACGCACAATTAAAGATGTGGAAGCAATCATACAGCAACTTCTCGAGGACTATTTTACAAAAAAGGAGCCTAAAATATAGGCTCCTTTTTTTAGGGGGGTGAAATATTGAGCTTTAAAAAATTAACTGCTAACGAAATAACCAAAGCCGATAACGCTAGTATAATTGATTATATAAACACACTAGGGATAAAATCAAAAAAGGCTGGAAAAACCTTAAAAATCGAAGGTTATGGTGGGCTGTATATTGATCCGGTGGGGAATCGATGGAACTGCTTTTCCCAGGGTAAGGGCGGTGGCCCAATCCAATTCGTTATGTTCATGGAGAATAAAAGTTGGATTGAGGCGGTAAAAACCATACTGGATAAAACCCAATCCGATCAAATTAAGCCGGAATTCAGCAGACCAACACAACCTGAAGTTAAAGAGTTTAACCTTCCAAAAAAGAACAATACCTATCGGCACATAATTGCTTATCTTATACAAACTAGGGGTATAAACAAAAACATAGTTTACAAGTTTATAAAGAATAAAACACTCTATGAAGATGAAAAAAGGAATTGTGTCTTTGTAGGATACGATAAAGGCAGTATACCTAGATATGCAGGATTAAGGGGTACAAATACAAATATTCCGTTTAAAGGCGAAGTGGAAGGTAGTAACAAAGCCTATTCTTTTAATCTAAAAGGCGAAAGTAATAGGCTTTTTGTATTTGAATCTCCTATAGAACTAATGAGCTATAAAACTTTAAAGGACGGTAGTACGGAATTCAATCACCACATGTTATCACTCGGTTGTTTAGCAGATGTAGCATTGGAACAATATCTTATAGACAATCCTAATATCACAAATATTACTTTATGCCTCAACAACGATAAGTGGGGCATAAAAGCTACACAAAAAATAAAAGAAAAATACAAGGATAAAAATTATGATATTAATACCCAACTTCCAAGACTAAAAGATTACAATGATGTTCTTTTATTTTATCGTGCAGAAAAAAAGCAACGAGAAAGTCCGAAAAAAGAAATTGAAGATGAGTGGGATATGGAGCTGTAAAGCTCCATATCGAAAAGATTTAATTAATTGGCCGTTCTAGGAGGTAATACTATGAATAAGAAAGACTTAATTTCAATTTTTTCTTCAATATTTAATTCTTTATACATCTGTTGTTTTTAGATGGCAAGATTCCCACTTGTCGGACTTTCGTTCTCCAAGTGGTAATAGGACAAGGGTTTTAACCCCTGTCCTATTTTAAATACTCGGGAAGTATCCCGAGACCCTCAGGGCAAACATATTGAGAAGGAAGGTAGGATTATGAAAAGATATATTATGTATGAATGTGAAACGTGTGGGAAAAAATCAACAACTTATGATGAAATATTTGAATGTGAAGCAAGTCATATAGGATTAACTTCAAAGGAAAAAGGAAATGGTAGAGTATATGAATTTACAACATACAGTAAGATATCGGTCAATAATTGTAGCAAGTATAGCTAATGATGATACTAGAGCTAAACTAGACAGAGCAATTAAAAAATTGATTAAGTTTGAAGAAAAACATATGTCTCGGGTTTAAAAACACAAAGGAAGTGATTTTATGGAACATAGGACCGAAAAAATAACCTTTAGAGTAACGCCCAGCGAATTAAAATGTATTCAAAAAAAATTTGAGGGAACTAATCATAATTTAAGTGGGTTTGTAAGAGCGTCTGTTTTAAATAAGGAAATAATAGTTATGGAAGGGATAGAGGAATTAGCGAAGCAATTACGGGCTGTAGGTAGGAACTTAAACCAGTTAACGATATTAGCACATAAAGGCAGAATAAAATCCCCTAAACTGTATGAAATAGAGAATAAACTAGATGAAGTATGGAAGGCTGTGTCTACTTTAGCAAAGGCGGCTGGAAGGTGACTAAATGGCTATTTTTAAAGATACTGAAAAAAGAAAAACGAGCAACTATAAAAAAACACAGAATATAGCCAGTTTAAAGAGAGTCAATGAGTATGTGTCAAGGGGGGATAAGGTTGCAATAGGGGAAGAATTAACAATAGAAGAATTATCAAACAGGAAAGATGACGCAGTTTTTGGTTATGTGATGCAAGACAAAAAAACTGAAACGAAGTTAATAACAGGGATAAATTGTAGGCCGTCCTCGGTATTCGAAGAGATGTTGCTTACAAAAAGCATGTTTAGGAAAATGGAAGGTAGGCAATTTAAGCACTTCATACATGCTTATAGCAAACTCGAAAAAAGTTTAACTCCGAAGATGGCTCATGAGATAACACTAAAGCTGTTAGAACATAAAAAGTTTAAAGATTACGAAATATTAGTAGCAACTCATACTGATACCGATCATATTCATTCGCATATTATTGTTAATAGCGTAAATATGAAAACGGGGAAGAAGTGGAATCATTCATTAAAAGATATGACAGCTATAAGGGAACTTTCGAATAAACTATGCGCTGAATACGGACTAAAACACAGTTTTGCAAATATTAAACCAAACGAATTGGTAAACAAGAAACCATATCCAGGAGATGAATACAGGGCCAAACAGAAAGGTAGATCATGGAAATATGAAACCTTTCTTATGGTAGATGAATGTAGGAGAAGGGCAAAAAATAAAGACGAATTTATTAAAACTCTAGAAAAGGTAGGCTATAAAGTAAGATGGGTTGATAGCAGAAAAAACATAACCTTCATATTGCCTAATGGCCGAAAATTGAACAATGACAAATTACATCCAAAGCAACGGTTTACAAAAGAGGCTTTATTGAAACAGTTTCAAATTAATAAGGAATTTCATCAAAAAATAAAAATAAATAATATACCAGAAATATATTATAGAACAATAAAGCTGTTAACCGATAATCCTGAAAAGGGTGATAAGTCTTATCCAATGACATACCTGGAAGGGCAGGCACTTAAGGAAAAAATGATAGAGGAGGCAAAGGGTAGGGGTTTTGACTGGGAAAAAGAACAGGAAAGGCAATAGATGTCCTACAAAATATGGTATAATAGGAGGTGAAATTGTGGACATGAAAGGATGGTTGGCTATGGAACAAATAGTCGCTGCTATTATTGGTGTAATTGCAGTATTATTGGCTAATTTAATTAATTGGCAGAAGGTAAAAGATAAATTAGGGAAGGAAAAAACTTTATCTTTAGAAGAACAACATGATAGTTTAAGTAGCGAACATAATACGCTGAGTAGCGAACATAATACGCTGAGTAGCGAACATAGTAAAATAGAGCATAATCTTAAGGGACTAATTACCGAAAAGACTTCTCATATTTATGGCAAGGTAGATAGAATAGACAAAGTTGTAGATAAAAACGAAGAACGATATATGAATCTAAGCGTTGACCAGCGTGAGATTAGGAATAACATAAATAAGTTTGTTTATAGCTGGGAAAGTGTAATATCAGAAAATAGAGAATTACGCATTAGAATGAAAGATATTAAATCAGAGATTGGTAATCTTAAATCTAGTTTAGATAATGCAAATAATAAGATACGAAATTTGGAAAGCGAAAATGCTACCTTAGGTGATAGAAACAAAGAATTGGTTAATGCATTAAACATAGCGATAAAAAAACATAAAATTCTAAAGAATGAAAATGAGTTGGACGATGAATGGGGCATGGAAAGGTAGGGACTAACTTTACAAGTTATTGAAAAAGAAAAGGTGGAGGGGAAGTAAAGCAACAACTGAAAATATTAGGAGATAATTGGTCAAAATGTGTTATAGTTCAAATATAGTGGGTATATATATAATAGGAACATATGTTCAAAGGAGGAATAATCATGGATTATAAGAATATACGAAAAATGCAACGGATATTTATCGTAGTGGGTTGTATATTAATTGTAGTAATGAGCATCGGCCTTATAAAATACAACCTATACCTACAGGCGCAGAACGAGGCGAGAATAGAAGAAGAGATGCAGGCTAGGGCGGCGGCCGCGGCAGAGGCAGAAGCTGCGGCAGAGGCAGAGGAAGAAGAATATGACCCTGAATGGGAGGCGTGGAAGGAAGAGATAAGGGAAAACATGATGAGAAGCATAAGAAGAAGCGAGGCCCGGGCACATGAGGCAGAAAGGAACAGGGTACCCGAGCCGGAGGTTGTACCGGCTGAAGATAGCGACGGTAACAGGCTAACGGTAACAGAAGTACCGGATATAAATCCAACATCGTCGCCGGAGGAGGCAGAAAAGCCGGACAAAAAGGGTACATCATCGGACGATGAAACGGAAACTAAGCCGAAGAAAGAGGATACATCAGGAACCTATCCTAATACTAAGCCTAGTACGGGTGGTGGTGATAAAGCGGCAAACAGTCCGTTTTTAGGCGATAATAACCCTTTCGAAGGGGGCCCGCCAACTAAATGGAATGAAAGTCGTTCGGAGGATATAGGGGATGGGACTTTAAGGCCGGGGCATGGCGATAAGTTTTAAGGCACTCCTTGACGGGGGTGTCTTTTAAAATTGGTTAAAACGAGTATGATAGGGGTGAATATTTTGAAAGGTAAACGAGCTATGGCAATGATTCTATCGTTGTTGTTATTACTGTTAGTATTATCGCCGCCTATAGCCTTTGCAGATGATGATGACGATAATGTAGATACGGGTGAGGGTGAAGATAGGCCGGCATCTGTCGGTAAATACAGGACGGCTGAGTGGATGTATAAAGTCTCTGTTTATGTGGGATTGAGTGATAAATATGACACACAAACGCCCATAAGCGGGTATAAGCTAATAGGTGAGCCGGTATATTGGCGGCCGCCGTTTCCTATGCCGGATAATGTGAAGGTTGCGAAATACAATAAGATTCAGTATTTAAACGGTGCCCCGTTAACGTTAAACCCAAATCCAATAACCGTAATAGATAACGAAGTGCCGAGGATCCCTATAACGCACCAGGGCAATTTAAACAATGTTAAATCCTTCTTCGGCGATACGGAAACCTTAATGGCAACACTACAAAAAATAGCCGAAGTATACGGTACTACTGCCGAGGCTCTGGTGGAAAATATTATTTTTAATATCTCTAATCAATCGGGCAGGTTTCGCGCAGAGAATATATTACCTGTCAAAAACCCCGTTACGGGGCGGTATAGAAATCTGGTACCCTGGGTAGTTGTATATGAGCCGGTCACTATTGCGCACTTTGCGGACGAGGTTAC
>CAYMGK010000055.1:0-10326 GCA_964389965.1 uncultured Clostridia bacterium
CTTTTAAATACTTGTTGCTTAAAAAATGAAAAGCTGTGGTCTTACCCATTTCCCTACATCCTTCACCAAATGTCCTTATGTGACCATGGGTCATGGTGGTGAAATGGCACAAGTTTTACGAGCATTTCAAACAATATAGTTACTTTTATACTTCTGGGACTTACTGCATTCACGTTGATATGTTCTACATTAAAATATACTAAAGCTTGCATACCAGGTGATGCACCGTGGAGGTGAATGAACTCCAAAAATGGGAATGTAGTCTCAAAAAAATGTACTGGTTGGGCCGGCAGTGCGGCAACATATAGGATTTTAGCCGTCACATCACCGTCGACAATAACTTTGTTGTGTATTACCCGCACTTTACCTATTGAAAAACTTGCTTTGGCTTCCACCCCTCTGGCCGCATCGGGCTTTCCATCGGGTATGGGGACTGTATCCTGTATTATTGACTGGATTTTCCCTACCCAAAGTTTTCCATAATGTCTATCCCGACGGGCTTCAAATACATAGATATATCCGTAAATAGTGCCTACAACAATTTCACCATAGCCTTTTTGATTTAATTCACCTGCTACTACGCAAAAAGCACCATTTGGAACAGTTTGATTCCATCCTAAAATTATTCGGCCTGCTTTCCAGCTATAGATGTAAACAGTGTTTAAACACACCACTATAAGTTCTTTTTGGCCGTCTCCGTCTATATCATATATTGCAACATCTTTAACACCATGAGAGTGAACAGGACTATCCCAAAATCGTTTATAGGTTTTGCTTTCGTGGCGCAATACCCTAACTCTGCCTCCGGTACATCCAATTACAATTTCATGTTTCCCGTCTTTGTCAAAATCCGCAACCCTCAAAAATCCTTTAACAGCATCTGGAATATGGCTGCTCCATTTCTCGTGTCTGTCTCCCCCTTTAAAAGAGAGTACATGTAATCTACACCCTTGCGGGCTATGAGTTTTTACAATTACTTCTGGATAACCGTCGCCATCGGTATCCCCGGCGGCAACACAATGGACTGGGTACTTCATTATTTCCGACTTTAATAGGATTAGCTTACCATCATAGCGAAATATGATTATCCTCGGCTTTCCCTTTACTACTACAATAATTTCATACTTGCCGTCTTTATCAATATCGGCAATAGCTATACAGACTACAGTTTCCCTTAGTTCAATACTTTCTGCAATCCTAACTAGTTTGCCTCCACGCATCTTATATATATGAATGCCATTAGTACAGCCAATTATTATTTCATCACGGCCATCCCTATCTAAATCGTGACAGCCTATCCAATGGGTGTCGTTTTTCCCTAATGATGTCCGGGCAAGCTGATGGTATGTCTTTCCACTATATTGGAAAACAAATAGGTTAGATTGCTGACCGGAAGCTATAGTTGTGCCCGCAATAATATTTATTTTGCCGTCACCATTTACATCACCTAAGGCCACTCTCGATTCCTGCCCCAAATCTTTACTGGCCCACTCCAGTTGATACGTTTGTCGCATTATCTCTCCCTCCCTATAAGCGAAAACTTTTATTGACAACAAATTCTCCTTATATAATATTCAAGAGAGAGGGAAAAGGTTATGTTATAAACTTACGGCTTTCATCTCTAATAAGGTCTCGGCGATTTGTACTGCGTTTAATGCTGCCCCTTTTCTTAGATTATCTGCTACTATCCAAAGGTTCAATCCTTTTTCCACAGAAAAATCCTCCCTGATCCTTCCGACAAAGACCTCATCTTTACCTGAAGCGTCATTTGGAAGTGGGTATTGTTTGCGTTGTGGCTCATCTACTACTTTGACTCCCGGGGCTTTGGAAAGTATTTTTCGGGCCATATCCGCTGTAAGCTTTTTTTCTGTCTCTATATTTACGGCTTCTGAATGGCAGTTCATCACAGGCACTCGCACAGTAGTGGCCGTTATTGCCATGCCGCCATTACCAAGTATTTTCCTTGTTTCATTTACCATTTTCAATTCTTCAAGACTGTACCCTGTTTCATCAAAAACATCTATATGTGGCAACACATTAAATGCAATGGGATATGGATATACTTCATGCCTGGGTTTTTTACCGCTTAAGACCATTTTTAATTGCTGCTTCAGCTCTTCAACAGCATCGACACCTGTACCTGAAACCGCTTGATAAGTAGAAACTACAACTCTCTTTACATTAGCCGCATCATGTAGGGGTTTTAATGCTACAACCATTTGTGTAGTAGAACAGTTAGGATTAGAGATTATACCTTTGTGGCTTCTTACATGTTCAGGATTCACCTCCGGCACAATTAACGGCACATCTGGATCCATTCTAAAGGCATTGCTATTATCAATAACAATAGCTCCATGATTAACTGCCTCAGGTGCAAGCTCTTTACTGACAGTTGTGCCGGCAGAAAAAAGCGCAATATCTATACCTGCAAATGATGAAGGCTTTGCTTCATGAACCATTATATTTTCTCCATTGAATTTTACTGTATGCCCTTTGGACCTTGAAGATGCCAGAGGTAAAATACTTTTAATGGGAAAATTACGTTCTTCTAGAATCTCCAACATGGTTTGACCTACTGCTCCTGTGGCACCGACCACGGCTACATTGTATTTTTTCATTCCTTCGCACTCCTTACTGTGTTTTATGATTGAAATAAAGTTTTGCAATGTATAATATCATATACAAAGTACTACTTGTGCAATCCAAATGTTAAAAGTCGATAATTTTTGCGAAATGTTTACTTTCTGTCAAAAACATTTTAAGTGATTGTCTCTAGTGTGTGGACATTTGTATCTATATAATGCACATTAGCATATTATATTCGACGTGGGTTTGTAATATCCTTTTTTTTGAATTATTTTGCTAGTGTGGATACTGTTTCGGTAAAATAAAATAGGGATTGGCTTTCTGCCCAAGTAAATAGATGAAAGCCAATCCCTATTTTATTTGAAATCTTTTAACTAAAATATCCGTTAAATATGGCCCTTATGGATTCCTTGCTATATTCACCTTTCACTATGAACGCACTGCAGTTACCGGAGGATTCCCGAGCCTCAATGGGAATATTTGCCTCAAATAGCAATTTATCTATTTTGTTGTCCATTTCACTTGAACCAATTGTTCCCTTATAAATAACAGTTATTTTTGACATATTTCCGTGAAACTTTAATCCCATCTTGCACTTTTTTGCCAAATCAACTACCGCATCTTTCTGGTCTTCATTTATCACTATTATTTTATCCTCTTTATCATTACTAAAGACAATATTATTACAGCTTAATTTATGTAATGTATTTATTTCATCACCACCAAATGTTTTGACATTGGTAAATAATGCCGTAACAAGATCTTCCTGCAATGTAATACCTGAGATCGGAAAATCACTTTCATTAGGACCTATCAAGGTCCCTTCTGATTGATCAAAGGTAGATTTAATTTTAAGTGGTATGTTAAATTTTTTAGCGGCTTTAACTGCCCTTGGGTGTATTACCTTAGCACCATTTTCTGCCATTGCAATTACTTCATCAAAAGATATTTCAGGAATAAAAGGCGCCTCTGGTATAATTCTTGGATCAGTTACAGCTATTCCCGGCACATCGGTGTATATCTCCACCAAATCGGCTTTTAAATACCCTCCAAGTACTACTGCAGTAGTATCACTACCTCCCCGACCCAGTGTAGTAATTTCATCTTTTTCTGTCCTTCCTTGAAAACCCGCAACTACAACAATTTTCCCCTGTTTAATTTCTTTTTCAATTGCAGTGGGAACCACTTTTATAATATGGGCGTTTCCAAAGTCTTCAGTTGTCACTATACCCGCCTGAAATCCTGTCATAGCTTCAGCCTTGACCCCTTGTGCTTCTATATAAGCTGCCATAATTGACGCCGAAATAATTTCCCCACATGACATGATAAGATCCTGTTTTTTAGAAGAAACATTGTCTCCCTGAGCTTTTAGTAGGTCTATAAAAGTATCTGTGGCATAGGGATCACCCTTCCTCCCTATAGCTGATACAACTACAACCACATCATCTCCTTTTGTTTTGGCCTTAAGGATATGGTCTAATACGGCTTTTCGATTTTCCTTAGTTCTTAGGGATGTCCCCCCAAATTTTTGTATGATGAGGGCCATGGGCGTACCTCCTAAACTTTTTTATATTTGACAAGGGTTTCGGCAATTTGAACAGCATTCAATGCCGCTCCCTTTCTAAGATTATCTGCTACTATCCAGAGGTTTAGGCCATTTGGCACTGTGAAATCCTGTCTAATTCTCCCGACATATACTTCGTCTGTGCCTATGAGCTCTGCGGCCAAAGGGTAGACATTCGCAGAAATATTATCAAGTACTGTAATCCCCTGTGCTCCTTTGAGTAGTTTTTTAGCTTCTTCAATATCAATGGGGTTTTTTGTTTCAATATTAACAGCCTCAGAGTGACAACGTATTACTGGAACTCTAACAGCCATCGGACTTATGGAAATTTCATTATCATGAAATATTTTATGTGTTTCATGGACCATTTTCATTTCTTCTTTAGTGTAGCCATTATCTGTAAAAGAGTCAATATGTGGAATGGCATTAAATGCGATTTGATGTGGATAAACCTTTGTCTTTAGCTTTCGTTCTTCCACATATGCTTTGAGCTGTTCTTCTAATTCCATAACACCAAGTAAACCGCTGCCTGACACTGCCTGATATGTTGAGACAACAATTCTCTTGATAATATACTTATCGTGTAGGGGTTTTAATGCAACCAACATTTGAGTAGTTGAGCAATTAGGATTAGCAATAATACCCTTATGGCCCAACACATCTTCTGGATTAACCTCTGGAATGACTAAAGGCACGTTGGGATCCATTCTAAAGGCGTTGCTATTGTCGATGACAGTACATCCTTCTTCAACTGCTATTGGAGCCAACTTGTGACTTGCTACTTGACCGGCGGAAAATAAAGCCATATCCAAATCGATAAAAGCCCCTTTTTTTGCCGCCTTAACTACAACTTCCTCGCCTTTAAAGCTAATCTTTTTGCCCTCATTTTCTTTTATATCAAAGGGTTTAAGGGTCTTTATGGGAAAATCCCTCTGTTCTAAAATCTTCACCATTTCCGTACCTACAGCTCCCAAGGCTCCTACAACACCGACATTGTATTTTTTCATATTGGCCCTCCCACTTAATATTTTCTTATTTAAAAACTAATTATAAGATATAATTAGTTGTGTCCTCTAAATATGGGTATACTGATTTTAGATTGGCAGGACGCCGAATTGCCCGCTAACCCCTATGCGGTGCAGGCCCAAGTCTTAGAATAACAGGCCTAACTCTAAGGGACTTCCTACAACGAAATCATATATTATGTATAGATTATAATTTAGCTGTGAGCAAGGGGTCAATATCTTTTTTTATAACAAAGGCCATGAGCCACTGTCCCAAAGGGTTTAGGAGTTTATAATATTTGTTTATAAGAATTAGAATAATCTACTCTTTTATATTTTAAATACAATCCGGCTTTAACATTGCTTTATCTTTAATATAGCGGAACTTTTTTATATTTTCTTCCGTCTGATGTATAATGGATATATATGATTGCCTTTGCCAATAAGTCCCTAACATTTTAAGCAGGATGTGGGTTGCTTGTTATAGAATAGTATCTGAGCTAGGGGGATCAAAAACAAGGGGGGATATGCGAAAACTTTATTCGCTTTAAATCATTTTAACATAGTGGAGGAATGAAAATGCTACATATTCTAAAAAAACATTGGAAAACCCGTGCCATCCCTTGGCTTTTGGCCTTCTTTGTTTTTGTTTCATCACTAATACCGGCTTTTGGGCAAGAGGTACTCCTTCATGAATATATAGAGAGCTTTCCGGTAACCGGTGGTGTAATATATGAATCAAAAACCCTATTTACTTCAAAGGGTTGGCAAAAAGTACATATTTTACGGGCAGATTTGACATCTGAAAATGTGGACATTGATACAATGATTGGAAAGGAAGGATTATCAAAGAGGGCTTCTTTGAGTAGTATGGTGCAAGACAATGGTGCTGTTGCAGGAATTAACGGGGATTTTTTCATTATGGCTACACCTTCGGCACCAATAGGACCCCAAATAAAAAACGGGAAATTAGTCTCTTCTTCTCTAAATCTCAATGACATGTCAACTATTGGCATGACTTTTGACAGGATTCCACAGATTCTAAACATGGAATTCACCGGAAAAGTGATAGCCCCTAATGGCAATGAATTCGAAATAGAAGGTGTGAATAAGATTAGAAACAGTTACAACAAAATCTTTGTCTATACACCGGATTTTGGGTCTACAACACCAAGACCTGCAGATGGCTCTCCTATCATTACCTTTGTCACAGTAAGAGATGATAGGGTATCCGGGTTTGCTGAAGGCACTATTGAAAACATACCTGAAGACGGTTTCATCCTCATGTCTTGGGGTGAAGGTGCAACTTTCTTAAAAACCCATTTCACTATTGGCGATCGGGTAATTACTGAGCTAAACACCACACCGGATATTTCTAATTTAAAGATGGCATTAGGAGGGGGTGCTGTATTAGTGGATGGTGGTAGCATACCCGAAGCTTTTACACATGATGTCCCAGGAACACATCCTAGAACGGCTATAGGCTTTACCGCCGACAAAAAAACTATGATTATGGCCGTTGTTGACGGCCGCCAAAGCCAAAGTCGTGGAATGAACCAAAGGGAGATGGCCGAATTAATGTTGGGCCTTGGCGCTCATCACGCGCTAAATTTCGATGGTGGCGGGTCCTCCACAATGGTAGTAAGACCTTTTGGTGAGACCCAGACAAAAGTAATAAATAGCCCGTCTGAGGGTGTTCAAAGGTTAATTCCAAACGGGATAGGGGTCTTTTCAAAGGCTCCTTTAGGCAAAGTAAGTGGTTTAATAATCACTGCATCTTCTTTCAATATTGCAAAAGGCGGTCATCGAACATTTCAAGTAAAAGCATATGATAAAAACTATAACATCGTTGACATAGAATCGGGACAAGTTGAGTGGAGTGTAAGTGATAATTTAGGCTACTTTACTGACAATATTTTTACAGCTACTAACAGTGGTACAGGTCAGGTCGTTGCCACATTGGGAAATATTAAAGCAACTAAGGATATTCATGTGTTAGCAGATAATGCAAGACTTCAAGTAGAACCTGCAAAGGCTCAGGTGAATTTGGGTGCTAAAACTGCCTTTGAAACTTATATAACAGATAGTGAAGGTTATAAAGCACCTCTGGAATCTATTGATGTTAATTGGAATATAGTCGGAGATATAGGTGTCATGGACGGTTCCAAGTTCACTGCCAAAAAACCGGGCAGTGGTGCTGTTGTTGCAAGTTTTTTAGGTCTTGAGGCTGGTGCTTTAATTCAAGCAGGCTACCATAGCGTTATAATTGATGATTTTGAGGATCTTTCGGGAAAGGCTTTCGATTCCTATCCCTCCTATGTTGAGGGTGCATTTAATATTACCCCAATCCCCGATCCAGTGCATTCAGGGGATTTTGCGGGGCGGCTGATCTATGACTTTACTTCAGGCACTGACACTAGAGCCGCCTACCTCACTTTTGGAAACAATGGCAAGGTTTTGCCCTTAAACGCAACTAAATTGGGGCTTTGGGTTTATGGTCGGGGTCAAGGAGAGTGGCTTAGAATGGCATTGCTTGATGCTTCTGGCAAGGAAACTGTTTTGGATCTGACGAAAAAAGTTGACTGGAACAATTGGCAATGGGTTGAGGTTCCCCTACCTTCAGGGAAAGCCCCCTTCACTCTAAAGACAATTTATGTTGTTGAAAATGATCCAAAGAAAAAAACGTCGGGGGCCTTATACTTTGATGGGCTCACTGCACAAGTTGCCTTGGAATATGATGAATCACTTTTGCCGACACCTGTTTGGACAGATATATACAATCGAAAGGGTAGTGGCTTTGTCTTCGGTGCAATAGGTACAAAGCCCGTCACAGGGAAAAACAGACCGGAGCATGACAAAATTTTTGATTTGGCTAAAAGAATATTAAATGAAAACAACTCCGATTTCAATGCTATCGTGGGTATACCTTGGTCTGCCGATAAATTGGAGGAACAATTAAGTCCTTTGAAAAATTATAAAATAAGCGGCAAGGGGTATTCACTGCACTTGGAAAAAGAGGCTAGCTTTATTTTCTTGGATGCTACAAAGGGTAGTCTTCGTGCTACTGACTACAATCAATGGGTAGATCTAAAGAATGATTTAAAAACTCTCGACAAATCTAAAGCCCTTTTTATTGTCATGGATAGAGCCCCTGAAAGCTTTTCGGACCCCCTTGAGGGTAATTTGCTTAAAAACATCCTGGAGCAATATGCCAAATCCTTTAGTCCGGGTATATGGGTTTTAAGTGGAGAATCGTCACCTTTTAGAAGCCGGGCCATAGAAGGGGTCCACTATATTAATATCCCCAGCATTGATTCTAATGAACCTGCGGTGGTCCTTTTTAACATTTCTGAAGGTGAGATCAGTTATCAAGTTGTTCCGATAATCGAAAAAATCTACACTGAAACTGTTGGGGTTAAGGCCGGTGTAGCCACAAATCTCAAAGTCTATGGAGTAACCCCTGCAAATGACAAAATCCCTTTAGGCTACCCCTATGTAGGGGAATGGAATATTTCATATGATAAGCCCACAGGGTTTGATTCCAAAACACTTGCTTTTAAAGCGGTAGAACCTGGAACTGCTTTAGCCCAAGTGCGAATAGGTAATATGTCACACTCCTTCCATATTCAGATTACAGATATATCTGTTCTGGTAAATGGCAAGGAAGTTCTGTTCCCTGACCAGGTGCCATATATAAATGAGAACAGCAGAACAATGGTGCCCGTAAGATTCGTATCCGAAGGCATTGGGGCAAAAGTAGAATGGGATAGCGATAATCGAATGGTGATTATTGAAAAAGACGACACAATTATAAAGTTAAAAATTGGTGAAAACAAAGCAGATGTCAATGGCAAAACGGTCACTTTCGACACAAATGCCATATTGCAAAATGACAGGACAATGGTTCCTGTGAGATTTATCAGTGAAACTCTAGGTGCTAATGTAGACTGGGATCAAGCCACAAAAACCGTTTCAATAGATATATAAATATATTAATGTTTCTGCATCCTTTTGTTCTAATTATTCTATATAGAAATGATAAAGCACCAATCCATATGGGTTGGTGCTTTATATAAACTTTGGTTTTTCTTGAATTTATATTTCTGCTAATTTCCTGTATGTTTCAAAGCGTTCCTGTGCATCATTTGCGGCTTTATCAAAGAGTTCCTTTGCTCTGTCCGGGAAAGTCTTGGTAAGTGAGGAGTATCGAACTTCACCCATTAGGAATTCTTTAAAGTCTGTTGAAGGTGCTTTGGAATCCAATATAAATGGATTTTTCCCTTCTTCTTTGAGAAGGGGATTATATCGGTATAAATGCCAATAGCCTGCTTCAACAGCTTGTTTTTGTCTTATTTGACTTGTTTCCATGCCTGTTCTTATACCATGATTGATGCAAGGTGAATATGCTATGATCAAAGCCGGTCCATCGTAACTCTCGGCCTCCGTCAATGCTCGGATGAGTTGGTTCTGGTTAGCCCCCATTGCCACTTGGGCAACATACACATAACCGTATGTCATGGCTATACGGCCAAGATCCTTTTTCTTTGTATTTTTCCCTGCGGCGGCAAATTGTGCTACAGCGGCAGTTGGTGTTGATTTAGATGATTGACCGCCTGTATTTGAATATACCTCTGTGTCAAATACCAAAACATTTATATCCTCGCCAGATGCCAACACATGGTCTAGACCTCCAAAACCGATATCGTAGGCCCATCCGTCACCGCCAAGAATCCACTGAGATTTTTTCACAAGGTATTCTTTCATATCTAAAATCTCAGCTAAAAGTCCCTTCACTTTATCGTCATTTGTTTCATATTTTTCTAGCATTGGTATTAGTTCTAGGGCAGCTTTTTTAGTAGTCTTGGCATCATTCATGTTGTCGAGCCACAGTCTAAAGATGTCCCCCATTTTTTCAGGTAGCCCTAACTTCAGTGCCTTCTTCATAAGCAACGCTATCTTTTCACGGGTTTGCTTTACAGCTAGGTACATACCGAAGCCAAATTCTGCATTGTCTTCAAATAGGGAGTTCGCCCACGCCGGCCCATGACCGTCTTTGTTCGTGCAGTATGGTGTTGAAGGTGCACTACCACCCCAAATTGAAGAACACCCTGTGGCATTGGCAATCATCATTCTATCACCAAATAACTGAGTTATGAGCTTGGCATACGGGGT
>CAYMGK010000056.1:0-10157 GCA_964389965.1 uncultured Clostridia bacterium
CTTCACTCTTAAAATTCCTTCCATATGTATTTAATGCCACAGGGACTATTTAAGCCTATTATATCATATCCATATTTGATTTTATGTAGAAAATACCCCTATTTCATTAGCTCCAGGCCAAGAACATAAAGTGCGTTCCCCAAAAGACTTCTTTATCATTGGCTTTATGACATGTTTAGGATTTTTCCTATCTCACCTTCAAATATAATTCCACCGATCTTAGGTGTTCTTTTTATCTCTTTTAACATATTGTCATTGCTGAACATGTTGAACAACAAATACGCCTGCTCCTCCCAAGTAAATAAACCGGAATGACAGCATTTATTTCTTCTTTTTGTAAAATCCCTAAGCTTTTTTACAAAGGAATTCCACCATTTCTCATCATATATCTGTTTGCCCATCATCTCCATAATCCTACCGAGCTCACTGCTTTTAGACTGCAATATATAACTGAATGCACCAAGGGTTAGCTCTGTGTCGTTGGCATCTTTTAGATTTACTTCATTTCTACCGGGCCCGAACCCTTTTATTTTAAATTCGGGAAAAATTGATTTAATACTATCAGCAAAACACTTTTGCATATGCAACTCCATTGCTTTGCAAAAAAGGATTGCACAACATGATGCATCTAGTTTATCATTAACTTCATATACTGGTTTTAGTATATAGTAGAGTTTCATTCCTAATAATAGATTTTTCCTCACTTTCACATCATGCCTGTTGAGTTCATCCATACTTTTAAATCCAAACCTTGAAAGCTGTTCATTGGATAACTCTGTTTTCATAAAATCTGTATCAAGGGCTGTTATCAAATTTGTTGTATCTACGGTGAAGTCTTTATCTCCCTCGTCACTATCCACTTCATCCATTGGAAAAGCAGTGACGGACGGTAGGGAAGCGGATGCGGCCTTTAATGCCATCTTTTTTTCATCTTCCGGAAGCTTTCCTTTTAATATGGACTGGATTTCCCGTATTGCAAAGGTATCTATGATCTTTTTGGCCGTAGCTACACAATTGGAATCCTGCCATGCCTTTGAATCGCCAATAACATAAAATCGGTATTTTGCCCGTGTAGCTGCTACATTGATAATGTTCTCATTGACCCAGTTAATGGCTCCTTTTGCACTCCTGCTGCCATCACATCCGAGTATGAGGATCACCTCACAGGCTTCCTTACCTTGAAAAGTATGTATGGTCCCAATGTTTTTATATATCCATTCCTGAAGTGACTTCTTTACATTAGTCGTGGAATTTCTTCTACAATATCTCTTAATATAGGTCCTTAGGCCCGAAACTACGGAAGTAAATGGACTTATTATATAAAGATTAGGATAATCACTTTTTGAAAAAGCTATTTCTAGCATTTCGTAGGCCTTTTCCCCCTGTGCTTCCACAAAGTGATTCTTATTTCCTCTTTCCACCCCTTTTACATCAATCCACTGTGATTTATCATATATGAAGAGTCTTTGCTCCTGCCCTTTTGGGTCAGAAGTTTGTTGTTTCATAATATTATTATATGAAATTATATTGGAGATTTCGAACATGGGGGAAATGCACCTTCTATGTATCAGTAGTGGGCTTCCCACCCATTCTTGATTGCCGTTTCTGTCAATCAAATATGTGCCGAAATTATTTAACCTATCCGCAAAATTTTGCACTGAAAGCATCTTAGATTTATATGGAGCAAGTTCCTTATCTTCAAAGGTTTCTTTTAACAGCCTAATATCATCTTTAACCACAGGTTCCACTTGTTTCGGGTCCCCAACTATAACTGCCCTTCTACTGCGGTACAGTGCTCCTATGGCCATTTGCGGTTGGGCTTGCCCCGCTTCATCTACAACTAGTGTGCCAATAGCCCCACTGTGCTTTATATCTTTGAACAGCCTTCCAACCGAAGCAAATGTTGATGATATAACAGGTACAAGCAGAAATAATGTCTGGTACAAAGCACCGACAAATGCTTCTTTATCTTCGGGGTGAAAAACCATTCTCTCATTCTCATCATTTGGCAAGTAGCCCCAATAATGGCCTAATGTCTTCAGGTTGTCCCTACAGCTCTTAGAAGATAGCACGAACTCCTTATTTAGTTTCATTGCATATACAAAAAGCTTCTCTCGCTCTCGATTGTACCTATGTGTAAACCACGGATTTGAAATCTGTGCTTTTGTAGAAATATCTACATCATCTGAAAAGAGGTTTTCAATGAATTGATCATCAATTATTATACCAGAATCAACAGATTCCTTCTGTGTGAACATGGCAACGGACTTTTTGTATTCATCACAAGTAGCCTTGTGTTTTTGTTCTTTCTTTTGTATTTCCTTTTTCAGCTCATCTACGGTTTTTTCGTCCTTTTTTATCTTGGTATGTATTGAATTGATTTTTCTCTTTGTGCCCTTCATTTTCCTGAGGGCCTTATCCTCTATCTTGGATGCTTTATCATATCGTGATTGCAGATCCTCCCTTTCCTTTTGCATTGCAGCTAATTGGGCTTCGGCAATATTGGCATCCCCCTTGTGCTTAGATGCCAAGTTTATAGCAGCCACATATTTTGCATTGTTAAATACTCTTGTAAAAAATCCAGCAGACTTTTTCGCTTTTTCGGCCTTATCCAATAAACCCTTTATAAAGGCACCCTTCTTTTCATACTCAATACTTACTATATCCAATTCTTCCTTGACCTTTTTTGCATCGGATTGTGCCTTCTCCAAATCATCTTCTTCGCCTGGCAGATCCTTTTGTAATTCTGCCGCCTGTTCAGATAGATCCCCGATGACTGTCCTAAGCCCGTCCATCTTTTTTGTATTATTTGCAATGGTTTTATTTAGATCTTTTTCTTCAGTGCTCTTTCGTTTGATTAAATCACAATATCCGCTAAGTTTCTTTTGCAACTTTAATACTATATCTAATTGTTGTAAAAAATCCGTTTTTGCCGCCTTAAACTTTTCTACCCGCCCTTCGATAACCCGGTTGTTCGTATAAAAATCCCACTGTAAGGGATTTAGTACCCTGTTATAAAATGTCCGCAAATTTGATTTTTTTCCTAATGGAGCCGCAATCAACCCCCATACTGTATCATCGTTGAGGAGACCCCTTGCATACTTAGTGAAATAAATATCTTTCATACATTCCTTATTATCATATTTATTTGTTTCACTATTGTATGAGGAATATATTTCTTCACACTTTGATTGCTCCACATCGAATAGATTTTTGACCTCACATAACAGGGTCTTAAGTTCCTTTGGATCATCTTCAGATGGTTGCATATCCTCAAATATTTTCTGGCCTACAGGGAGTTCTTTAGTGATATTTTCTACTGCGGCATTATTACAAGATGCTACAAATACACTGTAATCATTTATCCTATCATCCTTCAATGTGTACCAATATGGCACGTACTTTGAATAGGAATTCCTGGCTGTTTTCCCATGAAGAAACTTATGTCTGTTAAAAGCTTCCTTATCTGGATCATCGTAATTGGCAAGGAGTATCGCCCTTTCAACTATATTATTAACTACAATTTCTTTTAAAAGAGTGGTCTTTCCAGTACCGGGAGGACCGTTCACAGAAAATATCCTGCCGTTTAGTTTATATAACTTAGATGACCCTTTCCCAATTGATAAGTTGATTGCCACCTGCTGCATAAATGCAGGCATGAATTTAGAAGGCCATTTTCCTATGGGGGCGTTTTTTACATTCAAAATTTCATGTAGGATGTCTTTGATATCCTCTTTATATGTACCATCCTTTAAGTCCTCTGGATCTATCAAATCAATTCTTTTCGTGCTTTTGAGTCCAGTATCCGCATTACTGTCATGAAGGGCATTTATGTATTTGATAACATCCTTTTCAATAAAACCACTTTGATTCGACTTGCCATTTCTCACTTTCTCAAGCACAAATTCCAAATCATCCAAAAAGAAACCTCTGTTTAATCCAAAATAATTCTCGTCATCTTCTTCATTAACCCTTGTTATCTCATCTTTAAAAAGTTGAAAGGTAATTCCATACACTTCTTTGAGGCTTTTCCTTTCATCTTGCTCTAGTTGAATGTTGTTTTTGATAAAAGTATTCACAATTTCTAAATATAAGGTCTTTAGGGAATCTGCTGTAACTGCATCCGCTGCAAAAGTAGGTGTGCCACTACTATCTTTGGATTGTGTCCCCTCATCCTGACTTTTATTGTTTTTTAATAACTTTTTCTCTAACTTTTCCACCGCCAAAAGGTATTCTTTTTTATCAATGATATTTGATGCTTTGTTTTTGGCGGCCTTGATTTTGTTTAATACCCACACAATAGTGGACAGTGATAGTGAATTATCTATATATCTGCCTTCAGGCGATAACTGTAGACTTGCCAATGCAATATAATCATCGGTTTTTTCCGGTATATCATCTAAATTGCTCCGAAATGCCTTTGCAATATACTCAATACACGACTCCCTACTTACTTTTCCGATATATATGGTTAGATTGCCCCAAGTCCCCATTTCACAGGCCTTCGCCTCATCCAGTAGACGCTTTTCGATTTCATCATTTTCTTTTAATTCGAAGTAGTTCCAGACGGACTTCCGCTGTATATCATCACCCCTGCGCTTTTTTAGGTGATTCACCTTATTTCTTATATCCCACATATCCGGATAATTATCCTGCCCGAGAAATTCTATCATGTACCAATAATTTAGGACTTTTTCGGCTAATTTCATCTCTCTGTCATTGGGCACATCACATCATCCCCTCATCTGACCCGCCACAAAGGCTTTATATAAAAAGCCCTGTGGCAGATTATCATCATCTTTAAAACTATCTATAATAGTTAAACCAGGCATCAAGTGGTGGAATATGATCTCGTAGCCATTCTAAAGTCTGTGTATGACTTACATTATTAGGTTTTTCCGGCCATTTTTCATACTCTGCCGCAATCATTTCAGGAGTAAATCTACTGGCTCTCTGCTTTATATACATATATAGTGAATCAAGGCTGAGTATGTTTTTATCTCTTAACTCCGCATATCTTGCTTCTATCTCTTGTGGAAAAGCCCGATAAAACTTCCCCCAAAACCGTTCAGATGTTTTATCTATTAAAATTCCGTGTGGAGCAAATATCTGACCGGAACCCTCCCATGAGATCCCCAGAGAATAATCTAGATCATATGGCAGAAAGAACCACTTCTGACCATCATATGAGATTATCTGAGTGTTATTTTCTCTGTTGTCCGCCAGGTGGTAAAATTGCAGAAATATAAAGTAGTCTATGGCATTTTGCTTATCAAACGCCTCCTCAAAACTGTCACGGAAATCCGCTTCAGTTTTTCCGGCATATTCTTTAAATCTAGCAAGATCAGCCTCTTGTTCGGGCCCCCATGTATTTGGTGATCTCGTTTTAAAGTCCTCTGCTGTGATCTCCCACCAAGGTGTATGATTGACTGTGTCAAGTTGGTAGTGTTTCGGGTTTGAAGGATCTAGGTTGTAATTTGCAGTATCTTTCCAACGGTACCACGTTGAAAGGCCGTAAAACTCTCCATCTATGTATTGGATGGCCGGATAACCTTCAGTATGCCCTGTGGCACCGGAAAACCATCCTGATGTATCGTGGTTCCCAATAAGGGGGGTCTCCACTTCATTCTTCGGCCACCCGGGCCGGGAATTTACAATATCACCCCAAAGCAAGCCGAGAACAGTCTTCCTTATAAATGAACAATCATTCCACTCAGCTTTTGAAACAGACTTATCGTTAGATACTGCCCAATTACCTGTTTTAAGGTAAACGCGTTCGGATTTTGTACTATCTTTGTAACATTTATATGCCCAGTTTTTCTTAGGCCAACTCGAAGAAGATTCTCCCTGTACCTTTAGTCGTGCCCAGCACTGGAAATAAGCGCCATCTGATACAATCTGTAAAGTGCCGTAAATAGTTGTATCTTTGTCAGTAGGTAATTCCTGTCCACCTGTATCAAAGTTCACGTACATCAATGATGTAGGCTCAGGAATATTGACAATATTTCCAGGTGCAATTTGGATTTCACTTTTTTTCAAATGTTCGATATCGAATTTAGGGATACTAGGCCCCTGCACCGTTTCAGTCACTGTGGCGGCTTTTGCAGCTTTCCAGATATAGCCCGAGTCTGCCACTCCCAATGCCATAGGTACTAAAAAAACAGCGAGCAGAAAAACAACTATAAATTTAAATCCCAATGCCTTGTTCCCATGTCCCAAAACCATCATCCTTTCATATTTGTTTTTTAAAGCCGATTTTATAAACCTTCCATCTTTTATGTATTATACCGGATTTTGCCTTGATTTGCATGGAAATTTACCAATTGATAAAACCTTAGTTTGAATTATTATCTTAAGTATTTTGATATGTGTATTGATAATATTTAGTTATATATTGACATTATTAAGGTATTAAGGTAGAATAATCATAAACTGGAATGAAGCGCTATACTGGGAGGTGTAAAGGTCATTAATTATAAAGCACCGGGCAAATGCCCCGTATGTGGACACGGACTTTCAATTAGTAGATTAACTTGTCATTTTTGCTCTACAAAGCTCGAAGGTGAATTTTTGACATGTAAGTTTTGTAATCTTCCTACAGAACAAAGGGAATTTATTGAAGTCTTTATAAAATGCCGGGGAAATATCAAGGATGTAGAAAAAGAACTTGGAATCTCATACCCCACAGTTAGAAATCGCCTTGATTCTGTTATAACAGCATTGGGCTACCCTATTGAAAAAGAAATTAAAGGCGAGGGGACAGAAAATAAGACTCGGGAGGTCTTGGATGCCTTGGAGAGAGGGGACATTTCCGCATCTGAAGCCGCTAGTCAGTTGAAAAAAAGGAATTAAAAAATCCAAAAGAAAAGGAAAGAAGGTATGTAAATGAACGAAGAAAAAATACGGATATTAGAAATGGTTCAGGAAGGAAAAATCACAGCAGATGAAGGGGTGGAATTACTAAAAGTTTTAGAAGAACCGGATAGAGCCCAGAGTCTCGATGGAAAGTCAAATAAAAGATTTATGAGAGTCCGTGTCACATCTGAAAAAGGGATGAAGGTAAATATTAATTTACCACTGGGGCTTTTGAAAATAGCCTCGAAATTATGTGATATGGGAATGGCCTTTATCCCTTCGGCAACCAGGAAAGAGTTGGAAAGTAAAGGCATAGACCTTACACAAATCGACTTTCAAGAAATCATATATCAGGTTGAGCAAGGCATAAGTGACGGTAAATTAGTTGATGTTCAAGTTGAGGATGAAAAAGAAGGCCTGATGAATGTGGAGGTTTATGTGGATTGAGGAATATATAGTATAGTCCTTTTTCGGCGGGGGACACCCCACACCCATACGGCCCACATGATAAAACATTGGTCACCTCTGCCGTTTTGCAATTAGAGCTATTTGTATTACAAAGGGTTTTTCTTTTTGTCAAAAAAGCAAAAAGATCCATCTAGCGCTTTTTTACGCTACTAACGCTTTTCCTTTTCTGCTGATCCCTGTTTTTTTCGTTTGACAAAAAAACAAAAGCATGCTAACATAAAAAGCAATATGAAACAAAATACAGGTAAACTCTTATCAAGAGCAGGCTGAGGGACTGGCCCGATGAAGCCCGGCAACCGGCAGTACTTCTGTATTGCAGCGGTGCTAATTCCTGCAGGACGATGTTCTGGCAGATGAGAGAGTGGGTATAACCTCTTCACGATGTCAGAAGGGGTTTTTTTGTTTTGTTTAAAGGGGGTTGCAAATATTGATATATATTAAGAACCTTACTAAAATATTTCACTCAACTTCTGGCGATGTTAAGGCACTTGATGCAGTGGATCTTCATATAAGACAGGGTGAAATCTTCGGCGTGATAGGTTTAAGCGGTGCAGGAAAAAGCACTCTTTTGAGGTGTATCAACATGCTTGAAACACCCACTTCGGGGACTATAGAAATTGACGGTGTTGATATGACTAGACTTTCCGCATTTAAGTTGAAGGAACACAGAAAAAATATAGGGATGATTTTTCAACTCTTTAATTTGCTTTCATCCAGAACTGTTCAAGGTAATGTAGCTTTTCCCTTGGAAATAGCTGGTGTCAATAAAAACACAATCAAAGAAAAAGTAAATAATTTACTGGATTTAGTAGGGCTTACAGATAAGATTGACAGTTACCCTTCCCAACTTTCAGGTGGGCAAAAACAAAGAGTGGGTATTGCCAGAGCCCTAGCCAATGATCCAAAGGTCTTACTCTGTGACGAGGCTACCTCTGCCCTTGATCCCCAGACCACTCTTTCGATACTTGACCTGTTAAAAAACATAAATAAAGAGTTGGGCCTAACTATTGTGCTTATCACTCATGAAATGAATGTAATAAAACATATTTGCCATTCAGTTGCTGTTATAGAAGAAAGTCAGGTTGTGGAGCAAGGACCTGTACTAGAAGTTTTTTCGAATCCAAAAACACAGACCTCTAAAAATTTCCTAAAAACCATTACTTTATCGGAATTACCTGATGAGTTGAAAGACCGCATTAGCCAGTTAGACCATAACGGATTAGAAGGTAAAATTGTAAAAATCGGTTTTTTTGGCCATATAACTACAGAGCCAATTATCTCCACTTTAATAAAAAGATTTGATGTTGATGTAAATATCCTTTTTGGGAATATTGATCATATACAGGAAGACCCTTACGGTGTTCTCATTGTGGAGCTCTTAGGCAATAATGGAAAAACCGTCACAGCATTGAATTATTTGAAACAGCTAGGGCTAAAAGTAGAGGTGATTAAAAATGTCTGACATCATGGAATTACTACTTACTTCCACTTGGGAGTCCCTATATATGGTGTTTTCTTCTGTGGCTATAGCGGCACTATTTGGGATTCCTTTGGGTATTTTATTATTTGTAACAGACAAAGGGCAGGTTTTGGAAAACAGCACAGTGAACCCGATTTTGTCCTGGATAGTAAATATTTTTAGATCAATACCTTTTGTTATACTTCTAATTGTGCTTTTGCCTTTTACCAGATTAATAGTGGGAAAAGCAATAGGCACTACAGCTGCTATTGTGCCACTTTCCGTAGCTGCCATACCTTTCATGGGTAGGATCACTGAAACATCTTTAAGGGAAGTCCCTAAAGGTGTTATAGAAGCAGCCGAATCCATGGGGGCCTCACCTTATCAAATAATAACAAAGGTGCTTGTCCCTGAAAGTTTGCCTTCTATTGCAGCTGGTATAACTATTACCACTATAAACTTAGTTGGATATTCCGCCATGGCGGGTGTGATTGGGGGTGGTGGTTTGGGTGATGTGGCCGTAAGATATGGGTACAATCGGTTCCGCCCGGACATCATGTTTTATACTGTGGCCATTTTAGTTGTGATGGTCCAACTTATGCAAATGGCAGGCGATGCTTTTGTAAAACAATTATCAAAAAATCGCTAACCATATAATATACTGCCATATAAAATGGCCAACTATGCTCAGGAAAAACATACTACATTTGAAAAATTAGGAGGAGATATACGTGAAAAAAACATTAACTTCAATTCTCGTTTTAGCTTTGGTTGCATTGCTAATAGTAGGCTGTGGAACTAGCCAGGAATCAGGAACCGGTGAACAACCCCCTTCCGAAGAGCAGTTGATCACAATTAAAGTGGGAGCATCACCTGTCCCCCATGCCGAAGTATTGAATGCTATTAAACCTTTGTTAGTGGAGGAAGGCATAGAACTTGAAATCGTGGAATTCGCCGATTACAACCAGCCAAATTTAAGGCTTGCAGATAAAGACCTTGATGCTAATTACTTTCAACACATCCCCTACTTGGAGGACTTCTCTAGTGAGCACGGCCTGGATTTAACATATACAGCCAAAGTCCATATTGAACCAATGGGATTATACTCTGATAGCATCCAAGATTTAAGTGACTTAAAAGACGGTGCGGAAATTGCCATACCTAATGATGCAACAAATGGGGGAAGGGCGTTAATTCTATTGGAACAGGCCGGTCTTTTTGAGTTAGAGCAGGGTGTGGGCATAAATGCTACTGTCTACGATATAGTAGAAAACCCGAGGAATCTAAAAATAACTGAACTCGAAGCAGCTACTTTGCCGCGGACATTACAGGATGTGGATGCTGCCGTAATAAACGCAAATTATGCTCTTGACGC
>CAYMGK010000057.1:0-9821 GCA_964389965.1 uncultured Clostridia bacterium
TCTATAAATCCTCTTTCTTTTAATACATCGTAAATGTTTTGCACTGCCTTCATGGTCCTCCTTGAATTCATATAATCAAAAAAATAAAAAACCCCAAGTCTTTTAAGGACGAGGGGACCCGTGGTACCACCTTATTTGCATGATATGCCTCTTTACTGTTATATCGGTAACAACCGCCACTTTGTGGAACTCCTAAGTGTAATTCGCACACTTTGGTACTTGTGTCTTTTCACCTGCCAGACTACTCTCTTTATTGTAACCCAAAGATGCTACTTGGCTCATTCATCGCAGACTATATTGTTTTATATATATTACCACAAACTACAGGGAAGTCAAACACATGTGATACAATCTCAGATCTTTTGGTTAGTACAGTGGGTTTATGTGTAGGTATTCTGTGTTTAGGACATATTATGTGTCAAGCCCGTACCCAGCTCTGATTGGTTTTGATGATTTTCTTCTTTTGTCTGTTTTTCTTCAATTTGGTTTTTCATGTTATCAATGATTTTCTCATATTCCCTTATGGTTTTCATGTGCTTTTTGACTTGAAGATTCATTTTGAAATGCTTTAAAAGGCTAAAAATCATTGTGATCACAGCACCAAAGATGGCAGATCCTATTATAACTAATGCTTGTGATGTGGTAAATTCACCTAGAAAAGGGAAGCGAATAATTATCTCGGCAGAATTCCATAAAGCGAAAATAGCCACTAAAAAAGAAAATATTAAACCCCCTATTAAGTATAATTGCATTTTTCTTTCACCCCCACAAAATGACCTGAATTACATTCTTATTTCTTTAGAAAACGCGAAAAGTCCTTTAAATTTACATAAAAAAAGGTTTTTCCGGTTCAGTGCCGGTAAAACCCCTTCTTTGTTGAAAAACCCACTATCCATATTATGTTCATTCATCAACTACTGCAAACATCAACACACCTTCGGTAGCTACTTCCCCATCCACTGTTGCCTTTGCTTTGCCTTTCCCCACAGGACCTCTCATCTTTGTAAGCTCTACTTCAAGTAATAGTTGATCACCTGGAATCACTTGGCGTTTAAACCTCATACCATCAATACCTGCAAATAACGCTATTTTCCCAAGATTATCCTCAGAGCTCAAAATAGCACAAGCGCCCACCTGGGCCAATGCTTCAACAATGAGCACTCCCGGCATCACTGGTTTTTCCGGGAAATGACCCTGAAAAAATTCTTCATTCCCTGAAACATTCTTTATCCCTATGGCTTTTTTCCCCTTTTCAAGTTTCAGTATTTTATCTATTAGTAGGAATGGATACCTATGGGGTATGATCTCTTTAATATCTCTGATTCCAAGCATCTTCAGCACCCTTTTATAATATATTTAGGTTATTGAATAGACCAACCTATGAACCTTGTACAATTCTTACGGCACTTACTACGGCCTTACAAAATCAGTTGGAGACGGACTTTTATGCCCACCTCCAACTACATTTAAAATCTCCTATACATATCTTGAAAGCTGTTCGTAAATTTGGTTGGCTAGACCGATTCCCCCATTTAGTGAAACCTGTTCAGCCAAAGCCTCATCATGCATTGATTGTACAATATCAAAAGCTACACTTTTTTCAAATAGACCTCCATCAGGCACAGTTGCTCTCATGGATTTTAATATGTGATTTAAAAAAATCGATTCAAACTGTTGGCAGGCCACTTTTAGTTCTTGCTTACCATGATCTTTGATTTTTTCTAATTCCCGGTTTTGTTGCTGTATTAGGGGAAAAAAACTTGTGTTACTATCTATTATATTCAATTTTCATTCCCCCCTACCGCCTAAGATTATTTGCCTGTGCCAACATCTCATCAGAGGCTTGGACGGCTTTGGTGTTTACTTCATAAGCCCTTTGTGCAACAATGAGGTTTATCATTTCCTCCACCACTTGGACATTTGACATTTCTAAAAAGCCTTGGAGAAGTGTCCCATAGCCAGGTTCTGTTACATCGTCCATAAACTCCGGTTCCCCGGAGGCTTCGGTGGCCTCATAAAGATTGTTGCCAATAGCCAATAAACCCTCAGGGTTAAGAAATTTCACAAGACCTATTCGGCCCAGTTCCTCAATAGTACCATCTTCATCTTTGCCTGTAATAGTGCCGTCTGATGAAATGCTAATATCAACATAACCATCAGGAATAGTTATGTAATCCTCACCTTCATCAAGTACGAAATAGCCTTCAGATGTAACTAAATTTCTATCATCCCCATCTAAGGACACTTTGAACGAACCGTCTCGGGTAAATGCCATGTTTTCATCAGGTAGCTCTACCGCAAAAAATCCGGGCCCCTCTATTGCTACATCAAAAGGGTTCTCAGTAGGTTGAAGGTTCCCACCGGAAAAATCTTTGGTTGTTGCAGAGGGTCTAACACCGTGGCCTACCTGTATACCCACGGGAATTGCCCCACTTGTGTAAAACAATTCAGGATCATCGGGCCTTCGTAAAGTTTCATATATCAAATCTTTAAATTCCGCCCGACTTTTTTTGAAACCGGTAGTATTTACATTTGCCAAGTTATTTGACGTAATATCCATATTTAGCTGCTGTGCTTGCATACCACTGCTTGCACTCCAAAGTGCTCGCATCATAATCTTTCCCTCCTTAAACTATCACTGCCTCAGTCAATCGGCAATGGAGGGCCTCTGAAAATCCAGTCCGGCCCATATTATAGTCTTGCTATATCGTTGACAGCCTTGTCCAAAGTCTCGTCATGTGTTCTAATCACCCTTTGACTTGCCTCATATGCTCTAAAAGCTGTAATCAAATCTACCATTTCTTTAACTGTGTTTAAATTAGCACCCTCAAGTGCCCCTTGAACAACTTCAGTATCTTCAATATTGACTGGTGTAGGCTGTGCCGTAGATGTAAACAAATTATCCCCTTGCTTTAAAAGCAAGTCTTGTTCTCCAAATACAACTACCCTCAGTCTGTCTTCATATTGGCCATCGACAAATATTTCCCCTATGCCCGTTATTGTAATCTCTCCGTCATTTAATAAATTGATTTGACCATTTTCGCCAAGGACATAGTGCCCGTCTTTTGTAACTATATCTCGGTTACCATTTAAAGAAAAACTGCCATCTCTCGTATACTTGACACCTTCGGGGGTCTGTATTGCAAAGAAACCTTCCCCATTTAAGGCTATATCTAAGGGATTTGATGTAGTGTTTATACTGCCCTGAGAAAAGTCCGTATTTACTTCATCCACCATTACACCAGTGCCTAACATACCTATGAATGGTCTAGGATCAACTTTTCTGTCAATTCCTTCAGTTACAGGGTCATCGACTCTGTGAATGTTCATTTCAGGGTATGCCCTGAAAATCACCCTATCCTTTTTAAAACCTGTTGTGTTTACATTTGCAATATTATTTGAAATTACATCTGTCCGAATCGTTTCAGCCAACATTCCTGAAGCCCCAGTATACAGACCTCTTATCAACATATCACCTCCAAACGAAAAAATTAACTACTTAGTAAAAACCATACTATGGCCAAGTATGTCCAAATTCTCAAGGGCTTTACCAGCCCCCTTTGCTACTGAAGAAATAGCATCTTCTGCAATTATTACTGGAATATCGGTTTTTACGGAAATTAACTTGTCTATTCCTTTAAGTAAAGAACCGCCACCAGTCAAAACAATGCCCTTTTCACCGATATCAGAGGAGAGTTCCGGCGGGGTCCTTTCTAAAACACCGTAAATAGTATTTAATATGTGTTCCAAAGGTTCTTGCATTGCCTCACAAGTTTGGGCCGCAGTAATAGTTACATTTTTAGGAAGGCCGCTAATCAAACTACGTCCCCTAACTTCCATAGAAACAGCTTTAGCCTCACTGTTTTTAGGATAAGCATTGGCTATGCGTATCTTTACTTCTTCAGCGGTCCTTTCACCAATTATTAAGTTAAATTCCTTTTTTACAAATCTCGCTATGGCTTCATCAAATTTATCTCCTGCCACTCTTAAAGACTGCCCACATACAATGCCACCTAGGGACAATATGGCAATATCCGTAGTGCCACCCCCGATGTCTATAACCATACTTCCGAACGGTTTTGATATGTCTATGCCCGCACCTATGGCCGATGCAATGGGTTCTTCTATTAAGTATGCCCTACGGGCACCTGCTGCATTAGCCGCTTCAATAACTGCCCGTTTTTCAACTGTAGTGATAACTGCCGGGACACATATCATCATCCTAGGTCTAAATATTCTGCGTGGGACTACTTTATGCAAAAAATATTTGAGCATTTTTTCTGTTGTCGAATAATCTGCAATAACTCCCTCTTTCATTGGCCGTATTGCAACTATATTTCCCGGAGTGCGACCTATCATTCTTCTAGCTTCTTCTCCTACTGCCAACATCTTATCTGTGGACTTATCTATTGCAACTACAGTAGGTTCCTGAAGTACAATCCCTTTGTTCTTAACATAAACTATAGTTGTGGCGGTGCCCAAATCTATGCCTATATCCATAAAAATCACATTACCCCTTGTCTAATTAGCTCATCTATATCTATGTTTAAATTCTACATTCTTACCAAAAATCCTTCTTTATTCCAGTTTAAAGGTTAAGATATTTTCTCTTTGTAGCTCTTCCGCCTCGAATATGTCTTTCTGCCTTATTAAATTCTAAGACTTCTTTTACAAATGCGGCTTTTTCGGGGTTAAGGCCCAGCAATCTCTCAGTCATGTCTTTATGAACTGTGCTTTTTGATACCCCGAAAACTTTAGCTGCTTGCCTTACAGTGGCTTTAGTCTTAATAATATAATCAGCGATCTCAAGGATCCTCTCTCTCATATAATCTTTCACAGTAGTCCCCCCAAGCAATTTTAGTAAATATATATGATGTGAAATGGCTTAATAGAAGGAAAATACATAAAATCATGCCTAGCCACCAAGTTATTAGGTGATTTAAAATTCAAGTGGGCTGTTTGTTTGCTTGACTAAATAGAACAGGGGCCGGTGAACCGGCCCCTGTTATATTTAGTTTTTAATTAATTTTTGGTAGGTATTGTTGTGGGTCGATATTTTTATTATCTTTCAACACTTCAAAGTGAAGATGTGGGGGGTCTTCAATTTCATATGGAGCAGTTTTTCCTACAGCCCCAATCACCTGGCCTTTTTTCACATGGGTACCCTTTTTGGTGGATTTATCAGAATTAAGATTCCCATAAAGGCTCTTTATACCACCACCGTGATCAATTATAACAACAATACCCAACTTAGGGTCATTACTTATTACCTCTGTAACTGTACCTTCCATGGCAGCTTTAACCGGTGTCCCAATATCCGCCGCAATATCAATACCATTGTGAGTATTCCACTGTTCCAGTGTTTTAGAATAAACAAGAGTATCCATTGCAAAAGGTTTTATTACTCTACCTGTAGTCGGCATGGACATAGTTGTCAAAGCAACAGATGCAGTTTCCACTGTTTCCGGCAAAGTTTTTTCATCGACGGTTTCTGCTATATTATGATACCCTTCGTTATCTGATCCATCGCTAGTTGGTATGTAAACATCTGCTGGTTGGGATAATTTCGACTGTTCTTCCTCAAGGTCGTTTTCTTCTTTTGGCATATTACCGGTGTTTAAGCTATTCGGAGTATATTCTTCCCATATTTTAACTTCATCCAAATATTGCTCGTCCATATCTATTTCCCACTCACGTGTAGAACCCATCTTTGGTTCTTTACCAAAGTTAAATCCTCCCCGTGTAGCTCGATACCACCAAAAAACGCTATTTGCACTAATCAAAACTACAATAAGAGGTACGGCAAATATCACCACTTTGGGCAATTTAGATATGCGTTTGACAAGTTTAGTATTAGTAAGCAGTCTATATTTTTCTTTTATCCATTTTTGAATTGAGGAAAATTTAACCGGTAATTTGAATCGAGACATATAAATCACCTCATTAATATTATGACCAGTATTTTCCTCATTATGCACTTTTAGTTTCGCTAGCGAAAATTATTTCGGATGAATTCTGCGTATTTCCACTCCTGAGTAGTAGTGTTTTAATATATCTTCATAGTTTGCACCGTCTTTTGCCATACTGTTAGCACCGTACTGACTCATGCCAACTCCGTGTCCAAAACCGACAGACATTATTTTTATGTTTTCACCGGATCTTTCCCATTTAAAATCCGTTGATTTGAGGTTTAAAAGTTGCCTGAATTCTGTGCCTTTAATCACTTTATTTGATATTTGCATGCTTTTTATGCGCCCTCCTTCACTGGTTTCTATTACTTTCCACTGTTTTTCCGGATTTTCAGAGTCAATGAAAAGATCAGGCCATTTTCTTTTAAGTTGTGATACTACATCTTCAACAGGTAGTTCCACTACAGTAAAAAAACGTGGTGAAGATTCTTCACCAGGACTTGCTACACTCCGTAGGTATGGGATTGGTTTATCCCAAACATCTTCGGAATTTTCGGTTTTGCCATTACTAGTAGAAAAAAACAAAGGGTCAATGGGTTCACCACGGTACATGATTACCATACCTGATGTAGAATTCACTCCTTGGTTTATTTTGCTGTAATAGTGGTAGTAAGAAAATATACCCCATTTTTTAAGCATCTCGCTTTTTGTAATCCATCCTTGACAGTGGCTAGGGTCATCACACACATCCGCTTCCGGATGAAGGGCACATCCTAACCCTCCTAATGATCTACAGCGTTTATATACATATGTTCTAGCTGCTACAGCTTGGGCCTTTATGGCTTCCATATCAAAACTTGCAGGCATTTCCGCAGCAACTACACCTTTTACATACTCATCCAACAAAATTGTCTTTGTTTTTTTAACTGAATTTACAAATACAGTTATGTATGTTTCATCCTGAAATTCCATCTCATTATGTTCCATAGGGATTCTGGATTGTTTGGATTTAAAACTTCTCACCATAACACTGGGAATAATTATAACAACGAAAACAATAAAAAAAACTATGTAGTACCATAGCTTCCTCATCAAATCCCCCCCTACATTTCACTGATAGTATTTTATTAGCAGTGTAGGGTATATATGAGTGAAAAAAACAGGCTCAAATGAACCTGTTTTTAATCAATCCTTTTTATATTTGCCCCTAAATCTCTCAGTTTTTCTGTAATATTCACATATCCCCTATCTATGTGGTAAGTATTCATTATCTGAGATTCACCTTCTGCCGCCAAGCCACTTAAAATAAGTGCTGCACCAGCTCTAAGGTCAGTGGCTTTAACAGGCGCTCCGGATAACTTTTCAATCCCCTCTATCACTGCACTTCTACCTTCAATTTTTATTTTAGCACCCATTCGCTTTAATTCTTCCACATGCATATATCTATTTTCAAAAACTGTTTCAATAACCATACTGGTCCCTTTTGCTATACTGAGATATGACATAATTTGGGCCTGCATATCTGTTGGAAACCCCGGATAAGGTAGTGTCTTTACATCAGAGGCTGTAGGCCTGTCATTGCCTATTATTCTTAAGCCTTCGGATTCTTCATTAACTTCGGCACCACACTCAATGAGTTTAGCTATTACAGGCTTCAAATGCTCCGGTACCACATTCTCCAGTAAAATATCCCCACCGGTTATAGCACCAGCTACTAAAAAAGTACCTGTTTCTATCCTATCGGGAATTACAGTATAGGATATGCCCGAAAGTTCCTTCACCCCATCTATTTTTATTACATCAGTGCCCGCACCGCGGATTCTCGCTCCCATGCTATTTAAAAAATTGGCAAGATCAATTATTTCCGGTTCTTTAGCGGCATTGCCGATTGCCGTTTGTCCTTCTGCCAACGACGCTGCCATCATAATATTTTCCGTTGCACCTACACTCGGAAAATCCAAATAAATATTAGAACCTACAAGGTTTTTTTCACACTTAGCTTCTACAAATCCATGCCCTAGTTTAATTTCAGCCCCTAGAGCAGCAAAGCCTTTTAAATGCAAGTCAATAGGCCTTGAACCGATGGCACAGCCACCGGGCATTGATATGCGTGCTCGGCCTTTTCGCGCAAGTAAAGGGCCCATAACCAAAAAAGAAGCCCTCATCTTTCTAACCAAATCATACGGGGCTTCGAAAGAATCAATTGTTTCTGCGTTTATCTTTATAGAATCCCCTTCACGAAAAACTTTGGCGCCCATGGCTTTTAGTACTTCCCTCATAACTTTTACATCTTCAAGCTCTGGAGCGTCTTCGATAGTGCATTCAGATTCTGTGAGCAATGAGGCAGCTATAACCGGTAGTACTGCGTTTTTGGCACTGCTCATTTTTACATTGCCCCGTAAAGGCCTTCCTCCTTCAATGACAATACTTGGCAACTATTTCCCCTCCGATGATTTTGTAGTAGGCACAAATCAATAATCCAGCATAATATATGGTGTACCTATCCACAAGTATGTATTGTCTTCTTCTAAATTGTATTTCATAGTGATCTGGATATTATAATTACTGTTATGTACTTGTACATCCCCTTGTAATAATGGGCTAAATCCCATAACACTGTGTGTATAATCGTCTTCAACCTTTTTTGTATGGGAAATTTCAAGACAATCGTAAATATTCCCTAGGACCAGATCCCTATTTTCCTTATTTAGTCTACCATCAAAGGTCCCTGTTACACAAGCGGTAATTTTTGACTGACCCCCAAAAAAAGTCGTAGTTCTTTGAGTCTTCTCGATAAAGCTTGCGTATTTACCAAGATTCTGGCTACTAATAGCAGTTATAAGGTATGTTTTAGGGTCAACCTCATACTCTTCCGGCAAAACCAACGATTGAATAATTATTTGCAAAAAAGTATCGGAATCTAGCATCCCTCCAATATGTAATATTCGATGCATTTTGCTATTTTCCTTCGAGGATTTAAAATATTTTTGTTCGGCACCGAAAATATCTAAAGCTTTTTTGCAGTAATGCTCCATTTGTGAGTAATCCATGAATTCATTATTAATAACTGACCAGTCTGCAACATCAACTAATTGTGGTTCCGCACCGGCCTTTATAAGAGTTTCAACCAATAAATGGTGGTCTTCCTGACACCAAGTTGCCCTTGGAATAAGTAATACAAGTAATACAACTGCAATGTTTTTTAAAAAATTCATGGGATTAGATCCCCCTTTTAAGATTTACCAATTTTGTTCCCTTTATTTGAGATTATAGCCATCTTGACTTAACACTATACAGAAAAGGCTACACCCTCCATCTATTAATTCCCAAACTAAATCTTCTATCGCTAGCCATTTAACTCCTCCCATGTATTCTGCAAGTTTTTGTCCATTGAATAAAAACTTTTTTGCATTTATAGACTTGGTTATAATTTTAATTAGGTTTTATAACATTTTTGGCATTTAACTCCTATAAGATAGTATTTGACATGATGTTAACTTTTATAACTGAGACCTCTATTAAAAGTAAAAAAAACTGCTATATTTTAGCAGCTTTCTTTTGTTTTATTTAGTTAATTAATATAATTTCAGTTATATGAAAAACAACCCTTACCGTAAAATAGTAACCGGTAAGGGCTTGTTTTAGGCTTTCATAACCATCTCTTTGATTTTCATAAGTCGAGTGATGGTTGAACGCTCATTTTCATCTAATTTCATTGTAATGTATTTTATACTTTCTTCCATTGAGGGGATCATAACATGCTCAAGTGCATTCACCCTACGGCGGGTTTTTTCTATTTCATCGGCCATTAGTTGACAAGCTTTTTCAATTTCGGAGAGTTTAAGCATCTTAGGGAGCATTCCAGAAAGTATTGAAATGGCTCCATCGAGCTCAGCAGAAGTACTAACAAAC